>JBGCDN010000289.1:0-4661 GCA_045105495.1 Planctomycetaceae bacterium | reverse complement strand
TCACAGGTGCGGCCTCGATCGCCGGTGGAGATGTTGCTTGCTCAGTAACTGACGCCTTGGAGGGCTGAAGGCAGAACGAACAGGCGCAGGCTGCGATTACAAGTACTAGCTTTCTCATCGGTCACTCCGAAAAAAAGGGGGGAAACTACGGAGTGACTCGACACAGTCTACGAACGACTTGTTCGCAAAATTCGCTGGTTTCAACGTCGATGGCGAGTTTTTGGGGTGAACTACCTATAACCCTTCCATTCTGGCTGCTGTTTAATCTGATTCGGCATATTCAGCAGAATCGTCAATCTTAAAAGATTGCCCAGCCTAACAGGCTGTTGCAGAATGATCGGTGCACGACTGCCCGAGTCGTATTTCGCGAGGGATTTCCACGACGTGGGGAGCTCGTGCTGCATTCTTCAACGCCCTACTAACCTGGCGAGCTGGATCCAACCGGATTCGCTGCCGGACTTCTCGGTGTTCTTCGAAGCCTCACGGTCAGATCAGTCACTTCTTGGGTCTGATAGACCGGTAGTGTTCAAGTTGAATCTGTAAGGTCTTCACCAGGGCCTCGTGCTCGGCGACTTCCGATTTCAGGGGAACCAGGCTCGCTGTCGGCTTGATGACTTCGTCTACGAGTGTCTGTGTTCGCTGCAGCTCTTTGCGTGACGCCTTGAGCCGAGCCGATGCGGATTCCAGTCGAACGGTAAGTAGTTTGAGAAAGGTTTGCCGCTCTTGTTCGTTCTTCGGTCGCGCCAGTTGTGTCCCAACGGCCGCGTCGACCTCTAGTTCAAGTGGCGCGTAAATGGCGTCGTCGGCGTGATGTTTCAGGAGAGCCTCTATGGTTCCGACTTCGGCCTCTGTCTGTACAATCTTGTCGTCTGCCAACATGGCTTCACCAGATTCGACCTGTCCAATCTTGAATCGCTCACGAGTTACTCTCGCCACTTGTCTCTGCAGATCGAGTCTCTTCTTTGCAATATCCAACTTGGTTTCCAGAACGTCTTTCGCCAGCCTTGTGTCAGCTGCTACTGGTACCGGTTGCCCGCCGAGTTGTCGGTAATAGTCCAGCAGGAACCGAAGCTCTGCAGCCTTACCGTTTGATTCCAGCAGGGCGATTTGTGGTTCGTAGACACTAAACTTTGCGACATCGCCCTGCTCGACGCGTTGACGAACCTGATCAAGCATTCTCTTGTGGACAGCCTTGCCGTTTTCTGCGGCTGTAAGCTGAGCCTCAAGGATTGCTATGGACGTATCACGTTCGCGTAAGGCTTGGCGGCCCACCGCGGTTACCTCTGATTTCTGACCGTCGAAAAACTCTTCTCCAGAACCCATGAGCTTCCGGAACTGCTGTCCAAGGGAGATCGCGACTTCGTACGCAGCGCTGATTCCGTTTGCGACCGAACGGCGTACACGTTCGGGTACGTACCGAACCGGTTGCCTTGGCTTCGATGGCGCATCGCTGACAGCGACATCGGGTTCGCGAACGAGAACGCAGAGAAAATCACCCGCCTCGACCATCGTTGTTCGGACGATCTGAGTGATCACGCCGTCATACGGTGCCAAGATCTGCGACGTTCGCCTTCGTGCCAGCTTGGTCTTCAACTCAGCAATCTCCTTTTTTGACTCTTCGATCTTTCGATCTGCTGACTCGAGATCGTTTTGAGCCTGAGAGACCGCAACGCGGGCATTGACCCATTCGATTTTCGCTTCGTCGACATCCAGCATCGCCTTAGACAGCTTGGTTTCAAGGTCCGACAACCCATTGCTCAACAATGCTTCATAAGTCTTAAGCTGACGATTGCTTGCTGCAAAGGCTGCTTCTGCCTCTTGGAGTTTGCTTTTTGCCTTTGCTAGCTTGGTCGGCGACGTCACGTTTTCTTTCATTAGCTTTTCTTGTCGAGCCAGATTTACTTCTGCTTGATCGAGCTTGGCTTTGCTGGCCGTAACTTTGGCTCTTGCTGCCTCAACGTTTGACTGCGCCGCCTTCATGGCATTTTCTTTTGCGCTCTTCGCCGAACTCGCTACGCGAGAAAACGTTTGGTATCGCGACGTGTATGCTTCGAACACCTCTTCCTTCGTGAGGAGGTTGTTCTGGAGCGTCTTGATTTGCCTTCGTGTTGCTCGCTGCACTTCTTCAAGAGTGCTGAGCTGTGACTGATTTCTTTCAGTGTATCCAGAGTCAACTTCTGCGATCTCGCAGATGAAGCTTCCCTTTTTTACACGAGCGTTCTCGGAGATCTTGTCACTCCACCGAATGATTCGGCCAGCAATCGGAGACGCGATGGGATAGCCGGGTAGCGGGCCACCCGGTTTGCTGTCAGCAAGGCCCTTGGTTGCATCAGGCTTAGAGGATCGTTGCCATGCATAGTCTCGCAGTCGTGGTGTTTCGGCGTTCAAAGCTGATTCCAAATCCACTGTGATCGCGCCGCGAAGTTCGTTTGTTTGAGGACGAACCGTTACGTCACCTGTTAGTTGGTCACCGATTCTCCAGCGTCCGTTGTATTGTCTGTGCAGTCGGGACCATTCCAGTTGAATCGCTCCCTTGCGGCCCTCTTTGTCTGTGAATGAACCGCTGTACCAGCCGCTCGCGTTGTTGACGGCTTGTAGCGACACGGACTCCCATCTTTCGCCGGACCAATTGCCGGAAATATCAACTGGCTTCGTCTGTTGCCACGCAATCAATCCAAAGGCTGCCAGCATCGCTGCGGCGGCCAGCGTCCAGAGGCGGGTTCGCTTAGCCTTGGATGCTTCTGTCTGAGTCTCTGGAAGAACCGTTGGCGTGCGAGTAGAGCTGGTTGCCCCAATGTTGTTTCGGATCGTTTGTGGCAAGTCCACCATCGTCGGTTGCTGCATGTGAGCCAGGCAGCCTTCAAGTAGCTCTGCCACTTCGGTGGCACTCTCGAACCGTAGATTTGCGTCCTTCGCCATCAGTCGTTCGATCACTCGACATAGCCACTCGGGGACGTCGGGATTCAATTCACGAATTGCTCTAGGTTCTGTGTCGGTGATACGACGCAGAATTCCGTACGCCGCTTCGGCTCGAAACGGAGGCCGGCCGGTGCATGCTGTGTATAGCACGCTGCCCAGACTGAACAGATCGCTGCGGTTGTCGACGTGTTCACCGCGAGCCTGTTCTGGCGACATGTACTGCGGCGTGCCGGCAATGACACCGGTTCGCGTCATTGAAGCATCGTCGATGGCCCGAGCGACGCCGAAGTCGGTGATCCACAGTCGTTCGATTCCTTCGGCCAGCAGGATATTCGCTGGTTTGATGTCGCGATGAACTAACCCTTGCTCGTGAGCCGCCGCAAGCCCTGATGCAACCTGCCGGCCGATTCGAACCACTTCAATAGCGGTCAGTGGACCACTCTCATCAATCCGCTTTTGCAGGGATGGCCCGCGAGCAAACGGCATCACCAAGTACGGCAGTCCATTGGCTTCTGAAACGCCGTATGTGTCAATCACATTGTCGTGTGTAATTGCCGCGGCCGCCCGAGCTTCTCGTTGGAACCGGGTTCGAGCCGAACCACTATCCGCGAGGTGTGGAGCCATTACTTTGATCGCCACGACACGTCGCAATGAGCGATCGAATCCCTTCAAGACCGCGCCCATTCCACCAACGCCGACGACTCCGCTGACTTCGTATTCGCCGATGCGTCCCAACATTTCGGGATCATCCGTCGGAGCCAAGGAATTCAGCACACCCATTGCGTTCCGGCTCTTTGGGGCACCCGCATCCGTGGCGACTTCGTTTGAGTCTGCAACCTGATCACTGAGCAGCGACACTGCGTCCTGCCAAACTTCCGGCTCCGCAGCGCGGCGTTGGAGTTCGATTTGACAGAAGTCGCAAGTCGTGAGGTGTGTCTCGAATTCACCAAGTTGCGTCTCGTCCAATCGCTCGTCGAGGTACTCGTCGATGCGGCTTGTGTTGCAAGTCTGTTCGGTTGGTTCCATGGCTTCACTCCTCGTTCGCTTCGATTTGTTGGATCGCATCGCGAAGACGCCGCATCACGCGACTCTTCGCGGCATACACACTTCCCGCTGACAGTCCCAACCGTTCCGCCGTGCGTTCGACGGGAACTTGTTGCAAAGTCGTCAGCTCGAAAGCCAGCCACGTCACTTCCTGAACATCCCCGCGAACCTGCTCTGCCGCACGACGAAACACCTCGCGCCGATATTCCAGGTCGATAAGAGCGTCAGTCGCCTGATCTGGCGATGGGACATCTGAGAGCACATCCAGAATCACAGAACCACCCGTCGCTCGATCGCGAGGCTTCCGAGTCAGTGCTTTCAAAATTGCGTTTCGAGTAATCCGGCTTAGCCAGTTTCGAAACTTTGCTCCACCGTCCACTCGTTCGTATCGATCAATCGCCGCAGCGACTGACATCAGGACTTGCTGCACCAGGTCCAAAGCATCTGCGTGTTGCAAACCCTTCGCCCGCGCGATTCGAAAGATCACGGGACGATAAAGGTGCTCGAACTGATCCCACGCCTCTCGATTCGACGGATCTCGAACCCGCAAAATCAGGCTTTCAACGGTCTCAGGAAACTCAGGCACATTAACCTCCAACGTGGTTATTGTACTTAAGCCAGCGCCGAGATTGTTCTGACACGGATTTCAGAAAGTTGCCCGGGATCTTCGTTGGTAGTGTTACTCCAGGCCGCGTTAC
>JBGCDN010000288.1:0-4487 GCA_045105495.1 Planctomycetaceae bacterium | reverse complement strand
CGCTCTTGGCGTCGAAACGCTTCGGGGTCGATCGCGGAAGACTTCCGTTCCCCTTTAATATTGAGAACCCCGTCGGCCACTGTGACTTCTAAGTCCTGCAACTCCGTCCCCGGGATCTCTGCTGTCAGCACGAACCGGTCGTCGCACTCGTAGACGTTCACGAGCGGATACTGGTGGTCGACGCGAACGCCGTGGAAGGTCAGGTTGACGTCTCGAAGCAGCCGATCGACCTCGCGTTCAAGGTCTCGGAATGCATCCCAGTTTTGGCTTAGTCGGAATGTTGGCATGCGGTACGAGGTAGCAAACCTCGTACCGGTTCTCAGGGGGTTGATCGTCGCGGTAACTCAATCAGCGCCTTTGGTTTACAGTCAGAGGCGCATCGTCGAGGTTGCCAGTCTGACACGTCAGTCGGCTAGTGCTACTGATGTGTGCCACTTTGGCATGGTTCTGTGGGCTGTTCGCTGCGCCGCTGGCCGAATCTGTATTCTCGCAATTGAGAGACAGCTAAAAATACCGTGAGTCAAGTCCGGGAAGCGGCTGTCCGTGGTTTGGCTACTCTTCCCTGCAGTCAGGGTGCGGCTAAGATACTGCTGCTTGCGAGATCGAGCGACGGCTGCATCCGACACTCATCTCCCTAATGTTAACTCATGGAACGACTTAACAGTTCTTTCCGGCCGCTCAATGTGTGACGAACCGGCTGGCGTTCCGCCTTTACTGATGACGGCCAAACCTGATGAGACGAGTCTCCAAGGGACTGGATTTACCAATTGAAGGTGATCCTGAACAAAAGATCTCCGACGGCCAGCCTGTGCGTTCCGTGGCTGTGGTTGGGCCAGATTATGTAGGAATGAAGCCGACAATGAAGGTCGGCGAAGGTGATCGTGTACGGGCGGGTGAGTTGCTGTTCTCGGACAAGAAGACTCCCGGGGTTCAGTACACGGCACCAGCAAGTGGGACGATCCGGTCCGTTAACCGCGGTGAGCGACGTGTCTTCCAGTCGCTTGTCATTGATATTGATGGCGAAGATCAAGTCGAATTCGCCGCCCACGACGACCTATTGGCGTTGGATAAGCAGACCGTTCGGAATCAGCTGGTTGAATCAGGATTGTGGACGGCAATCCGCGAGCGTCCGTATAGCAAGGTCGCAAATCCCGCTGATGAACCAAGTTCCGTATTTGTCCAAGCGATTGATACGAACCCGCATGCTGCCGATCCTGCGGTAATTCTTGGTGGGCAGCAGCGTTTCTTTGAGTACGGTCTGCAGGTTGTCTCGAAGCTCAATGACGGACCAGTTTATCTGTGCCAGCCGACGGGTGTTGTGATGCCGGGCGGTGATATACCGGGCGTTACGAAAGAAGTGTTTGATGGTCCGCATCCGGCTGGGTTGCCGGGTACTCACATTCACATGCTCGATCCCGTTTCAGCCAACAAGCGTGTCTGGTATGTGAATTACCAGGATGTCATATCGATCGGATACCTGTTCGCTACGGGGCGTTTGAACTTTGATCGAGTAATTTCGCTTGCTGGTCCGCAGGTATCGAATCCGCGGCTAATTCGGACCCGCTTGGGCGCCAGTATCGAAGATATTACGGCTGGTGAATTCAAAGATGGTGAGAACCGAGTTGTGTCGGGCTCTGTACTATCCGGGCGTCGGGTCACAGGCCCATTCGGCTACCTTGGGCGATACCACTTGCAGATCTCAGCGATCGCCGAAGGGGGAGAGCGTGAGTTTCTAGGGTGGCAGAAGCCAGGCTTTGACAAATTCTCGATCAAGCGAGTGTTTGCGTCGGCTCTCAGTAACCGCAAGTTCTCCTTCACGACGGACACGGGCGGTAGCAAACGGGCGATGGTCCCGATTGGGATGTTTGAGGACGTCATGCCGCTGGATATTATCGCAACGTTCCTTCTTCGTGCGTTAATAACCGGGGATACCGATCAAGCGCAGAAGCTTGGCTGCTTGGAACTAGACGAAGAAGATCTGGCACTTTGCACCTTCGTCTGCCCAGGAAAAGTGGAATACGGGTCACTGCTCCGCCAACGACTGACCGAGATCGAAAAGGAAGGCTAGCGTACGCTCTCGACACGTATGCTGTAGTTCTGCTCAAAGCGATAAGTC
This sequence comes from Planctomycetaceae bacterium, assembly GCA_045105495.1. Taxonomy (GTDB): domain Bacteria; phylum Planctomycetota; class Planctomycetia; order Planctomycetales; family Planctomycetaceae; genus CAYNWT01. The sequence continues at coordinate 2,371 of JBGCDN010000288.1, read as the reverse complement.
ATGAAACCGCTCCGAAATCTATTCGACCGCCTCCATCCGATGTTCGAGAAGGACGGTAAGCTTGCGCGGCTGTATCCTCTCTATGAGGGGATTGACACCTTCCTGTTTACGCCCGGTGAGAAAACGTCCGGTCCGTCCCATGTGAGGGATGGCATGGACCTAAAACGGATGATGATCACCGTTGTCGTGGCTTTGGTGCCATGCATCTTTATGGCGTTTTACAACACCGGCTATCAGGCCAACGTCATTGTCCAACAGAATCGAAAGATTCAAGCGGGCGAGTTGGTGAAGTACCTTCGTGATGGCGGCGTAGCAGTTACCTCAGATCAAGAATCGGCTGTAGAAACTTCGGCCATGCAGGCTGGAGTTGCAGCGGCGGTTGTCGATGCAGGTGTCGCGTCGGGAGAAGCAGTTGATCAGGCCAGAGCGATTGGAACCAAGGCTCGTCTCATTGCTTCAATGAAGAGTCTGGTCGAATCGAAGGTGATCAACCAAGAGCAGTTAGATAAGATTGCTCAGGATGACGCTCTGACAGTTGAGCCCGTTGGGCCAGGAGAGTTCAAGCAGTCAGCTGCTGGTGAAGCTCTGATCGGCTTGGCTGGAGACGATGCGGCGAAGCTCGGTCGGATTGAAAGTCAGACCATCGCACACTTCGATTCTGAACAGGCGCGACTCGCGATGACTGGTGCCGATCAGGCTTGGCGAAATTCGATAATGGCCTCCTCGGTCGGATTCGACTCGGGAAGCTTCATCTCGAACATCCTTCATGGAGCCCTCTACTTCCTGCCCGTGTTTCTGGTTTGCAACATCGTTGGCGGAACATGGGAACTGATTTTTTGCTGTGTCCGCGGCCACGACCTCAACGAAGGTTTTCTGGTTACTGGAATGCTGTTCCCGTTGACTCTTCCACCGACGATTCCGCTTTGGCAGGTCGCCGTAGGAATTTCGTTCGGAGTTGTGATTGGTAAGGAAGTCTTCGGTGGAACTGGCAAGAACTTCCTGAACCCGGCTCTGACGTCTCGGGCCTTCTTGTACTTCGCATATCCTGCTCAGATTACAGGCGATAAGGTTTGGACAGCAGCTGATGCGTCGGCCGTTGATGCTGTGTCTGGTGCAACTTCACTAACTGGGCTGGCGTCTGTTGAATCCGGCGTTGCCCTGAAGTTCAACGATTATATGCAGTCGATCAACGTGAGTTGGTCTGACGCATTCCTGGGATTCATTCCCGGTTCTATGGGTGAGACATCAACGTTGGCTTGCCTGCTTGGAGCGGCCTTACTGGTTTGGAGTGGTGTTGGTTCCTGGCGAATCATGCTTGCCGTTCTTATCGGTGCCATGGGCATGGCTGGTTTTCTGAATTCGTTCGAAGCAACGGCGGCAAGTCATATCTTCAAGATGCCTCCTCAGTGGCACCTTGTGACTGGTGGGCTGGCCTTTGGCCTTGTGTTCATGGCAACAGATCCGGTTTCGGCAGCCATGACCAATACTGGAAAATGGGTGTACGGGATCCTCATCGGAATCATGACGTTGCTGATTCGCGTGGTGAATCCGGCGTTCCCTGAAGGCATCATGCTGGCGATCCTGTTCGGCAACGTGTTCGCCCCACTGATCGACTACTTCGTCGTTCAGGCAAACATCAAACGGAGGATCGCGCGAAGTGTCGTCTGACGTATCAAAAACCGATAGCGGTTCCCCCGCAGTCGATGTGAATTCGGTGAAACACACGCTACGCGTGGCGATCATGCTTTGTCTTGCGTGTTCGGTTCTCGTATCGCTGTTTGCTGTTGGGCTGAAGTCCATTCAGGATCGACAAAAACTTGCTTTTAAGCAGGAGAATATCCTGAAGGCAGCGGGACTCTGGGAAGACGGAATGGACCCGTCTGCTGAGTTCGAATCTCGCGTGCAGGCTTACTTGTTTGACTTCGAGACCAGCGAAGTCAGTGAGGATGCGTCTGCAATCGAAAAGATCGACGTTCCCAGAGATAGCAAGAAGCCGGAGAAAAGTGATGTCGTCGAAAACGACATCGCCAACATCAAACGTCGTGAGAAGCAGACGGTTATCTACAAGCTCTCGTCCGACGGTCGTGAGATCGTGGTCCTGCCAGTACGCGGCTATGGCCTCTGGTCGACGCTTTGGGGCTTTATTGCTCTGGATATGACCGATGCAAAAAGCGGTGCTGACAAAATTACTGTCGCCGGCCTCACTTATTACGACCAAAAGGAGACTCCTGGCCTCGGTGGTGAAGTCGACAATCCGAACTGGAAACAAAAGTGGATTGGCAAGAAGGTTTTCGACAGCGATTGGATGGTCAAAGCCAAGGTCACGAAAGGCGCCGCTGGTCTCTACCAGGTTGATGCACTTTCAGGGGCC
>JBGCDN010000287.1:0-9601 GCA_045105495.1 Planctomycetaceae bacterium | reverse complement strand
AGAGTGAGGCTCCAGTCGTTGCCGATGACGCCGCGCTAGTCGAAAAGCGACTTGAGTCCGCTTCGGGATTTCTGGCGGAGAATCCGGGTAAAGACGCGAAGGACAACCCCGAGAAGATAGAAGCGGGTTCGCCCGCCGTCTGGCGTGGATTGACCACGGTGGCTGGCAGCTGGATTGGTGGTGGAGCCAATCAGGCGGCGATGAAAGAAGTGTTTCTTCCAACGGGTTCGCTTTACAGTGTGATGGTTGCGGTCGATGTGATCATCGCTGAAATTTGGATGCTGTTTTTGCTACTGGGTGTCGGTCGAGCAAAAGACATTGACCGATTGTTCAAGGCCGACGCCAGCAGCATCGATACGTTGCGCGACAAGATGGAAGAATTCAGCAAGCGGACTGCGAGGATTCCTTCGGCCACCGACTTGATGGTCTTACTGGCCGTCGCGTTTGGAGTGACGGCGGTTTGACACTTTGTCGCCGATACGATGTCGGTGTTCATCAAAGACAACTATCCGGACTTGAACAAGTTTAGTCTCGACTCGCAGTTCTTCTGGCTCATTGTGACCGCGACAACGTTGGGCATTGTGCTGTCGTTCACGAAGGCTCGAACTCTTGAAGGTGTTGGGGCTTCGCGAATTGGGACGGTGTTCATCTTTTTTCTGGTGGCAACCATTGGTCTGCAAATGGACATCACCGCCATCACAAAGCACCCGCAGCTGTTTCTAGTCGGCGGCATCTGGATGATGATTCACGTCGGTTTACTGTTCCTGGTCGGTTATCTCATTCGAGCTCCATACTTTTTCCTGGCAGTGGGAAGCAAAGCAAACATCGGCGGAGCGGCAAGTGCGCCGGTTGTGGCGGCGGCGTTCCATCCGTCGCTGGCTCCGGTGGGTGTCCTTTTGGCCGTTGTGGGCTACGCTCTTGGAACCTACGGGGCGTACCTCTGCGGGTTGATGATGCAGGCTGTGGCTCCGTAGTGGATTCTTTTTTTGAACCACTGATGGGCACTAATAGGCACTGATCGCAAGCGTTTGGCACAGTGTCTAGTCGTGGTTCAGGATGAGTCCAAGAATCGGCATGTTCCACTCAAGATCGACGCGATCACGCCTGCGATTAGTGTGCTTATTAGTGTTCATCAGTGGTTAAAAAATGATTCCCACAATCAACTGTCACAACGACGACGCGACCGCTCTGTTTGCCGATCTTCGAGAAAAGCTCAGCCCACGCGGTGATGTTGTTTCTGAAGCCGGGCGACAGCGGACTATCGATCTGTTTGGAGAACCACTCAGTCCGCAGCAGGTTGTGGAACGGATCTGCAACGATGTTCGAACGGACGGACTGAGTTCTCTACTGGACTACAGCGAGAAGCTCGACGGCAAGAAGCTCGACCTTGAGTCGATGCGAGTGTCACAGGTCGAGTTCGAAGAAGCCGCCGCGAAGGCTGATCCGGACTATCTGGATGTTGTGCGGCGAGTTCGTGACAACGTGACGGAGTTTCAGCAGGCAATTCTCTCAACGGACGTCGAGTTGAACCGTGGGCTCGGTAACGGCAACGTGAATCTTCGCCAACGCTACCTGCCGATGCGGCGGATCGGCATCTGCGTTCCCGGTGGTGCTGCGGCGTATCCCTCAACGCTATTGATGACGGCTGTTCCGGCTCAGGTCGCAGGCGTTCCCGAAATCGTGGTTGTTGTCCCGCCGACGGACTTTGGTGGTTACAACACAGATTTGCTGGCGGCTTGTCACGAGCTGGGTGTTACCGAAGTCTACCGAGTTGGCGGCGCGCAGGCGGTAGCGGCGATGGCTTATGGCGTTGAGGGGATTGAACGCGTCGACAAGATTGTTGGTCCAGGCAACTTGTTCGTCGCTCTCGCGAAGCGGCATGTGTTCGGCGAGGTCGATATCGATAGCATCGCCGGACCGAGTGAAGTCATTGTTCTTGCCGACGAAACAGCGAAGCCCGAGTTCGTAGCGGCAGACCTGATTTCACAGGCGGAACACAGTCCGGGTTCAGGTGTTCTCATTACATGGCACGAACCGTTGATTGCTGCGGTTCAATCGGCTTTGGATGAACAGCTCAAGTCGTTGCCTCGTGGGGATCTGGCGAAACGTTGCCTTGAAGACTACGGAGCCTTGATTTTGGCTCGCGATGAAGACGAAGCCGCCCGCCTTACCGACATGCTCGCGCCAGAACATCTTCACATCAGCATGTTTGACGCCGAATCCATGTTGAAGAAGATCCAGAATGCCGGCGCGATCTTTATGGGGCACTACACGCCGGTAGCTTTGGGCGACTACATCGCCGGGCCGTCACATGTTCTGCCGACTGGTGGGACGGCTCGATTTGCCAACGGGTTGTGTGCCAACGACTTCCTGAAGCGTTCGTCGATCATCAGCTATGACGAAGCAGCCCTGACGGCTGAAGCCGACGGTGTCCGATTGCTGGCAGGCAAAGAGGGGTTAACGGCTCACAGTGCCAGCGTGGATGTGCGGCTTAAATAGCGATAAGCCTTGCTGCCTTGCTGCGAGGTCAAAAGGCCACTTAGGTGATCCGGCGAAACGTACCCTTCCGATAGTGTCCGTCGGTGAAGTACAGATTCCGAATTTGCCGTGACTTGACGGAAACTTCGGCTACAAGCCTTCTTGAACCTGTTGGTTTCTTATCGCCGGGATGGGCCGCGCCAACTTGAAACTCGAAGTACTGGCATCCGTCGGCAAGACGGGGAAGTGGGCTGCCGACGCCTTCTTTCGGAAGGTTCGTATTTCCGAACGGCCTTGGCATTCGCCCCGCCGCGATTGCGTTTCGCATCGCAGTTACCGCTGTTCGAACATCACCCGGCAGAGAGCCTTTCGGCATGCTCGGGATCTGAGATCTTGCGATTTTGCCGCTCATTGCTTCTCCTTCGCCTCGGCTACGGATGGTCGAACCTATTTTCGGTCAGTTGGTGATTAGGTTGCGGGAATTCTGAGAAAACGAAGAAACTCGCACCTGTGAAGGTCTTTCGACTGTTCGCTACAATCGCCCTCGTTCAGCCAACCAAACGCACGAAATCTACGCATGAAAGCCATCCAGCTTCTGGAACCGAAGAAGTTCCAAATCATTGAAATTGACGAACCAGGTCAGCCCGGGCCGGGCGAAGCTCTGGTGCAGGTTCATCGCATCGGGATCTGCGGAACCGACTACAGCGGATACCTCGGCAAGATGCCGTTCTACACGTACCCAACGATTCCCGGCCATGAGCTTGGCGTTGAGGTGATTGCGGTGGGTGATGGTGTCGAAAATGTGCAAGCCGGTCAGCGTTGTTCCATCGAACCGTACATGAATTGCCAGGAATGTTTCGCTTGCAAGAAGGGGAATCCGAACTGCTGTGAGAACCTGCAGGTCATCGGTGTTCACACGGACGGCGGCATGCGGTCGAAGTTCATCCTTCCGGCTCGCAAGCTACACCCATCGACATCGCTCGAATTCGAACAACTGGCACTTGTCGAAACACTGGCCATCGGCTGCCACTGCGTCGACCGCGCGAATCCGGCGGAAAAAGAACATGTGATGGTGATCGGAGCCGGTCCGATTGGCTTGAGCGTGATCGAGTTCCTCAAGCTCAAGAATGCGACCATCACCGTGATGGACATGGTTCAAGGGCGACTGGACTTCTGCAAAGAAACCATGGGCGTCGATCACACGGTTCTGTTCTCCGGCGATGGCAGTGAAGTTGCCGGACTGCAAGCGATCACCGACGGCAACATGCCAACGTGTGTGATTGATGCGACGGGTAATCCAAAGTCGATGTCGAACGCGGTAAACTACCTCGCTCAAACCGGACGATTGGTTTACGTCGGAATCACAACGCAGGAAATCGGCTTCCCACACGTCGAGATCCACCGACGCGAAGCCACAGTGCTGTGTTCTCGGAACGCCATGCCTGCCGATTTTACTCGCATCATCAAGCTGATCGAAGATGGTCAGATCAAGACGGATCCATGGATCACGCACCGTGTTGGATTCGATGAAATGATCGACCAGTTCGAAGGTTTCACGAAGCCAGAGACTGGCGTGATCAAGGCGATCGTTTCTGTTTGAGGATCGAGGGGCTGGGATTGAGGATTGAGGATCGAGTGGAGGTGGCGATGAGTGACGAGCTACCGCGATCTCAAGGTTTGGAAACGCGGAATGGATCTCGTCGAATACGTGTACCAGCTAACTCGCTCATTGCCTCCCGAAGAACTCTACGGACTAACATCTCAGACTCGCCGAAGCGCAGTTTCGATTCCCTCAAACATTGCCGAAGGTCACGGACGAAAGTCGACTGGAGCGTTTATCAATCATCTCTCGATAGCTCAAGGCTCTACGGCTGAACTGGAGACACAGCTGCTGCTGCTATGCCAGCGATTGGGTTTCATCTCACAAGACGACTGTGATTCACAAATAGAAACAACGGACGAAATTGGCCGGATGCTAACCGGACTCAAACGCTCCCTCACTAAATCCTAAATCCTACTCCCTGGATCCTCATCACTATGAAGTCAGCAGTCACAATTAGCGTTGTCGAACAAGCCAAAGCCGGTCCTTTCGTCTTTCACGACGACATCGAAGCCGGTTGCAAGAAGGCCGCTGAACTTGGGTTCGACGCCGTGGAACTCTTCACGCCAGGTCCACAAGCGCTGGAGGGCATCGATCTCAAGGCGATCCTTGACGAACAAGGTCTAGCGCTCGCCGCAGTCGGAACCGGTGCTGGCACGGTCATCCACGGCCTGAACCTGTGCGACCCGGATGCTGGAAAGCGGGCTGAAGCCGTTGCGTTCATCAAGAAGATTGTCGACATGGGGGCGCCGTTTGGTGCTCCGGCGATTCTTGGTTCGATGCAGGGCCGATGGGGAGGCGATGTCGATAAGGAAACAGCACTCGGTTATCTGCGAGCCGGTTTGAACGAGATCGGTAAGTACGCGGCAGAGCAGGGTGTTCCGTTCATTTACGAACCTCTGAACCGGTACGAGACGAACCTTATCAACACTGTTGCTGATGGTGTTGCGATGATGGAATCACTTGATACTGACAACGTCACGCTGCTGGCTGACTTGTTCCACATGAACATCGAAGAAGCTTGCCTCGCGGATGCGATTCGCACCGGTGGCAAGCACATTGGTCACATTCACTTTGTCGATTCGCAACGAAGCCCAGCCGGTCTTGGGCACATGGCCTACGAACCAATCGTCGCTGCCTTGAAAGACATCGGCTACGAAGGCTATCTCTGTGCTGAAGCGTTCCCACATCCAAATTCCGATGCGGCTGCAAAGCAAACGATCGACATGTTCAAGAAACTTGTTGGCTAGCCGATCACGGCGTCTCCGGGCGCCAAGAATTGAGTCTCCACCGATTTGGTGGGGACCGATCACAAACGAATTCCTCAATCCCAGATCCTAAATCCTAATGAACAAACCAGTAACTCTCGGACTTGCACCTAGTTTCGGATTCGGAGACCGCATCGGTCTTGCCACAGCTGGCCACGTCGCTGCCATGCAGGCAGCCGGCGAAGGCATCGAACCGATCTACCCACAACAGTCCATTCGCGAAATGACGCGAACCAACCGAACCGCTCAGCAGGTGATGGACGAAGCACTTTCCGAAATGGAAAAGGCTGGCTGGACCGGCAAGACCGGCGCGGATGCCGATCATTTGAAGACACCGGCAGACGTTGATATCACGGCGAATGCTGGGTTCACGTTCTTCACCATCGACCCTTCTGACGGCGTTGATGCCGAGGCAGACGACTACAACGAGACCGTTCTTCGTGAGAAGTTTGATGTCATCAAGGACAGCATCGAGTGGTTCAGTAAGTACAACGGCACGACTGTTGATTTGCCGAACGGAACCAAGGTTGATCTCAACGAAGAAGCCTGCATGCGATGTGCCGTGAAGTATGGTTCCGCCATCAATCATGCCAACGAACTGGCCGACTACATCGCCAAGGTTCAATCCGAACACGGTCGCGACTACGAGATTGAACTGAGCGTTGACGAAACAGAACAGCCCACAACGCTCGCCGAGCACTACATCATTGCTCATCAGTGTGTCGAACGCGGTATGAAGCTGGTGAGCCTGGCTCCGCGGTTCATCGGCGATTTCGAAAAAGGCGTCGACTTCAAAGGCGATCTGGCCGCACTGGAAGTGAGTCTTCACGACCACGCTGCGGTTGCCGAACTTGTTGGACCGTACAAGTTGAGCTTGCACTCCGGTTCCGACAAGTTGTCGATGTACTCACTGCTGTCAAAAGCAACCAAAGGCAAGTGGCACGTAAAGACCGCCGGAACCAGTTACCTCGAAGCGCTGCGAGTTGTGGCTCGACATGATGAGCAGCTGTTTCGAAAAGTCTGCGACTTCGGCCGCGACCACTACGACACCGACAAGAAGACCTATCACGTCGAAGCGGTCACCAGCGACGGTCCACTGTCGAGCGAGATCAGCGACGTCGTCGAACTGGAACGCATCTACTTGGAGATGTGGTCTGACGTTCCAGAAGGCAAAGGTTTCACGAACCTGCCGCGGCAGATTCTGCACTGCACTTTCGGTTCAACCCTAACGGATCCTGAACTCGGCCCAGCCGTGCGTTCTTGTCTCGAAAGCAACGTCGATACCTACACCGAAGTTCTGAAAGAACACTTCGTTCGTCACCTCGACGCGCTCCGAGCTGGAATGTGAGTATGAGGATTTAGGGTCGAGGATTGAGGATCTGGTTTGAGATTCGATCGTTGGTCCTAAACCCCGGCCAATCACACTCGATCCTAATACCTAGATGCTGGTTCCTAAGAATGCTTAGACACACGCTGCTCCATCCAAAGATCAACGAAGTTCTTGGTCGTTGTGGTCATCATGCGAAGATTTTGATCGCAGACGGCAACTACCCGGCTTCGACGACGCTCGGTCCGAACGCGGAACTTGTCAGTCTGAACCTCGCGCCTGGCCTGGTTACTGTGAATCAGGTCCTGGAGGTTCTGCTGACCGCGATTCCAGTCGATATTGCCAATACGATGGGAATTCCGGACGATGACCCATACGCCGCTCACGGGCCACCGCCTGCGTGGGGCGAGTTCCAAACGACCATCAAAGACGCGGGCCTTGATCTTCAGTTGGAACCGATTTCGAAGTGGGACTTCTACGAAGCAGTTGCATCGCGAGATCACGTTCTCACGATCCAAACTGCGGATCAGGCTCTCTGGGCGAACCTGCTGCTAAGCGTGGGAGTGCGAACGCCGGAGTCATAGACGCAATTTGATCGCTCGCCGGATGACGTCGCTGAGGGAGAGTTCGAACCATGAAGTCGATACTGCTTTCAGTGGCGATGGTTCTTCTCTCTTCTCCAGCGATATACGGATCCGGGCAGGAAGCGGATGCGTTTGCAGGGCTTTCGGATAGCAAGCGGCTTCGAGCTGGCCGGTTGCAGCTTCAGGCAGATGTTGCCCTTGAGTGGCATTGCAGTGTTGCGAATGTTTCGCCGAAGCAAAAGAAGCGGCTCGCTGACGAGCTTTCGTCTCAGGTGCTAGTGCTGGCTCGGCAGGCGTCGTGGCGGGCTGAAGACTTTGACTTAGCTCTTTTTGTCGGCAATCGGGCGAAGGCTGGACGAGTTCTGTTGGAAGGTCGTCCGTGGAAAGCGACGCCGTCTGACTGGAAAAAAGCGGTCGCTGACAGCCTTGATGAACAGCAGCTCAAAGACGTAGTCGCAGCTCTTAAGAAGCGCGAGTTGCTCCTGCATGAGCATGCGGCGAAGGCCTGTTTGAGATACTTAGAGCTGCTGGCTGGATTGTCTGATAATGATCGGCAGGTTCTTCTCAAGCGACTGAAGGAGGAATACCCCAAGCAGTTGCTCGCTCGGCCACTTTGCATAGAGAACCTTCGTGAGCTCCGGCTATTGGACGATGATGTTGTCCGCCGAACGTTCGCTGATCGAGGTCCGCGATTGCAGAGGATTCTGCTCCAAGGTGGAATCGATGATGGCTTCTCCAAGTACGTAACGATTGACGTATCAACAAAATGGTCGGAAGAAGAGAAGGAGAAGGCAGTCAACGACGCTGTAGGTCAAGCCTTGGGCTATCTCGCGAGAGAACATGAAGCGCTCGTCCACCTGGCTTCCAAAAGATTGGAGCTTGGTGAAAAACAACAGCGACGTTTGCAGTTGGCGAGTAAGGGGGTTCGCTCACGGGTGGTCCGCAGTTGGCGGTCAGAGCTGCGTGAAGAGGTGAAGCGGAGTGAGGGGCAACGCTTCGGAGGCGCCAGAACGTTTGAAGCTTCTGCCCATCTAAAGGCGCCGCCGTTGCAGGATGATCGGCTGTGGACGAGAACGCTGAGAGCGATCTTGAAGGATCCTGAGAATCAGTTGGCGGGCATTAAATCGGAATCGGTTCGGCAGGGTGTTGTGAGTCAGGCATTGATCGCATTTGATCGCGAACTCTGGCTGAAACCGAAGCAGCGTGAGCCTTTTAAGAAACTCTTGGATCACGCCACCAACGCGACCGGCAAAGCGCTGTCACGAGCATTGTTGTCAGAATTCGTGACAGGTATGGCGAACCGATTGCCTGAGGGTGAAGCGAAGAAACTCTTGTCGCCAACACAAATGCGGGTGTTGACGTTGATGAAGGAACCGCCAAGTCGATCGGACTTCTAGCCGTGGCTCTACCCGCCCTCGACTTTACGTTGGGGGTTTAGCGGCTTGTGCACTACTTCAGTGCAACAGCGGATCGAGTAGTGCAAGAAGCCGGTAAACCCCTGACATAAAGTCAGGGGCGGAGGCAGAGCGGACTTGGATCACTGCTCCGCCGCAAGAAACCGCCCAAGAGGATCAACCATCCCAACACCCGCCACACGGTGAAGCGGAAAGCTTCCTGGCAGCCTGTTGAAGAACGATAGTAGCACGACTCTCCGAGTCGTTTTATGCGAGGATTCTTCACGACTCGGAGAGTCGTGTTACATTTTTCCACGCCCTGTTAGGAGAGGGCTTCTCGGTAGAAGTCGGCTCCGGCTTCGATGGCTTCGTCTAGTTTTTCCGGGAGTTTGGCTCCGGCTTCGGCGATGTCGGGGCGACCGCCGCCTCCTCCGCCGCAGACTCCGGCAACAAGTTTGACGCAGTCAGATGCTTTGACGGTCTTGGTCAGTTCTTTACTGACCGCGGCGATGAAGGCCACCTTGCCATCGATCACGGTTCCCAAAACGACAGCAATGTTTGGACACTTCCGACGCAGTTCGTCAGCGAAGTCTCGCAAGGCTGATCGAGGAATATCTTTCAGATTCTTGGCGACGATCTTGGTTCCGCCAACGGTTTCGGCGGCGTTCAACAGGTCGTCAATCTGACCGAGTACCGACTTGGCGGCTTCGGCTGCCAGTTTTTGCTTTGCCTCTTTAAGGTCGCCTTGAAGGGCTTCAACTCGCTGTGGCAGTTCGGCCGGCTGAGTCTTGAGAAGGCCCGAGAGTTCTTTCACCAGAGTTTCGGTTTCACGAACCCGCTGCAGGGCTCGCTTGCCAGTGACCGCGCTGATTCGGCGAACACCTTTGGAGACGGCGTCTTCAGACACCACCTTGCAGAACCCGACTTGTCCGCTGTTGGCGAGGTGTGTT
>JBGCDN010000286.1:0-10033 GCA_045105495.1 Planctomycetaceae bacterium | reverse complement strand
GGCCTTTGTGACTTTGAACGGACGAGGTCGATGGATGCCGCCGGGTTGCGGCGGCGAGGTACAGGTATTCGTCGGCGTAGGCCATCGCCGCGAACGAACCTTGTTCAGAATCGATATCGTCGCCACGTAGCCAAATTTCTTTCGCGCCTTGCCAGCACGCATCTGACAGAACTCCATCCAGTTCCGGTGGTCGCGCCGCGCGTCGCATGACGACGACGGACTTTGGAGGCTGTGTTGCTTGTTGGTCCAGCCATGCTTCGTTGGCTACGACTCGTTTCCATGCGTCTTCATGATGGCCACTGTTGTAAATCGCAAGCGCTCCAGCCCGTTTGTCTCGAAGACGCATGAGTGCTGCGACTCGCATTTGCTGTGCAGACGATTCGAACTTCAGCGGATCAAACTGCTTGAGTTCGCCCGCCATCTTAAGCGCGGACGCTCGGTAGTTGTCCATCATCGAAGTGCGTGTGCCAGCCTGTGCTTCGCCGACTTCGTTCTGAGAAAAAGACTTTGGCAGCAGGTCTCTCTTGGGCGGTGTTAGGGCTCCAGCGATATGGCCGGTCTGTACAATCTCGCCACCGACGGACGCGTATCGCAGCCGTTGCCAGGCAGGCTCCGCACCAGCCCACCAGCTCATCAACCACTCCCGACCTGCCGTAGCTTCCAGAGTGGCCGGATATCGAGTGACCAAGTCTCGGAGCACCGCTTCCACAAGATTCCACTTGTGAACTTCAGCGTACCGATCCGCAATTTGCTGCAGTTGCTTTGCAGCCATCTCGTCGGGCAGATCGCTGGTCAGTTCATTTAACTGCGCCAATACCTGAGACGCGTTCCGGTCGGCTTTCAGGAATCGGTCCATGTAACCAGCCAGGTTGCGTTGGCGCTTAGCAAGCTCAGTTAGAAACTCGGCATGATCTTCCGTCATTCGCAACGACGGTCTCCGCGCGGCAGAACCGGGAGGCAGACTTAGACCTCTGAAGAACCCGGCGCGAGGTTCGCCTTCTGTTAGCGGCGGGTAGACGCGTCGAAACGCACTGCGGTCCGGAACGAGATTTCCGCTGCTCGACGCTCCGGCAACCAACCGAAACGATTGATTTGCGACTGACCCAACTGTCTTAGAACGTCGTTGCAGAACCTCGTGTGCCGCGACCTCAACAGCTCCGCGCCCTTGATCAGGAATACGTTTGAAGACCCGTTTGACTTGCCACGGGTGCAGGCCCGAAATTCGAATTTGGTCGACAAAATGAGCAGGGTCAGCGGCCATCTCGACGGCTCGCAACAAAGCCGTGTTGGTGATCCGAGTAGCTGCGTCATTCGCTTCTTCGTGATCCAATAGAACAACGTCTGGCCGTAGTGTTCGCAGCTTCGATACCAACGCTGACAGCAGCGTCTGACCGAGCTTACCTTCTGTTCGCATCTGCCAGTCTTTGACCAGCTGAGCATCCACTTGATCGATGCCAGCTTTCGCAATGGGAAAAGCCCAGGCGACATCACTGGTGTTTCCAAGAGAACCGGCGACCGCTTCGCGAAAGACATCCTGCTTGTCAAACTCACGATCAAGGTCTCGTCTGACGGGAATGAACACCGAGCTGCGATATCCGTGTTCTCCACTTTCTTTCGCAAGCACGTGAAAGGGAATACGGCCTTCGCGAGAACTCATCGCCACCATGGCAACTCGCCGGTCAGCGCCCTTCACGGCAGACCAAGTCGCGCCAGCGTCTGATGTTCGTAGAACCAATCCAAGATCACCGACTGCCCAGCCGTGTGTTTCAGATCGGAAGAAGATGCCACGCAACGGAACGGTTTGACCGGTTTGTTGAGCTTCCCAGGACTGACCGCCATTTGCCGAATGCCAGATCACAGAGCCCGGCGAACCAGCAATCCAAACATTTGCACCTCGCGCGGCGACGGAATTGAAGTTGCTGAAGTTGCGAATGCCGCGAGGCAATGACTTGATTGGCTGTCGCCAGTTCACGCCGCCGTCGTCTGAGTACAAAACGCGAGCACCATCGCCAACCATCCAGCTTGGATTGGTCGAACTTACTTGAATCGATCGCCAGCTGCGCAGGTCGGCAAGTTGTCCGGCGACCTTCTCAATGCGTTCGCCCTTCACCGTCCCGCGTGTATTCAAACGCCCGGCGACGAAACCCGTTTCCGGATTCATGAACCAACCACATCGCCACGAACCAGCATCACCTTCGACTGGTTCCCATGTCTCGCCGCCATCGTCGGTTCGGAGAACTCCGGATGGATAGAACCGGTTCGCATCACCAACAGCGAATCCAAGTTTCGTCGTGAAGAACCGAACGCTCCGCAATCGGGGAAGATACCGATGTCCTGCGTTGGGGCTTGCTGGATTGACGGTCGGACGACCGGCCAACAGCTTCCATGTTTCCCCACCGTCTTCGGTTCGAAGTACATATCCCAGCGGCAACAGATTGGTTGGCATTGTGCTGCTGCCAACAATCCAGCCGGTCTTTCCGTTCACAAAGGTGATCGCTTCGTGCAGTCCGGCAACCGGCGATGTCTTGAGGTTCCAGGATTGCCCGCCATCACTTGTCTGCCAGATCGCACCGTGGACTCCGACAGCAAATCCATCATCCAGCGACCGGAAGAATACGGCGTTCAGAGTTGCATCATCCAGCTCCGGAGAAACCTGCTCGTTAGCGCAGGCGCGATCGAGAGTGGAACCGGACAGTAGGAGAACAAACGCGAACACAAGGCGCGGTAGGCGGATCATCAAAACGCTCCATCGTTGATGAACTCAGTCAGGGTAGGGCAGAATGGTACGCCAACGCCGAAAACCGCGTAACCCCGAGAAAAACGCACTCAGCCCAAGGCTTCGCGGTCCGACATTGGTCTATTCGACCACCGCCCGAGTCTCGAACGTTGAACACACCCGATCTCGCCCGGTCCGCTTGGCTTCGTACAGATTGCTGTCTGCTTCCTGCATCAGCTCGCTGGCCGTAACCGGTGGTGACCCGCTTGTGGTCGCAATTCCGATACTGACTGAAATTGGAACCTGCGCGTTGGCGAGTGTGAACTTTCGACTGCTTACTGCCATACGAACGCGTTCAGCAACAATTTTCGCTTCAGCCGCATCCGCTTCAAGCAGAAGAATGCCAAACTCCTCACCCCCAAGCCGCGCGAAGACAGACTCGGTTCGCATCGTCGTCGTGACTCGCCGGCTAAACTCACGAAGAACGTCGTCTCCGGCGAGGTGACCGTGGAGATCGTTGATGGCTTTGAAATGATCAAGGTCCAGAATCAACACGGACAGCGTCTTTTCGTATCGCCCGGCGGCTGCGACTTCGCGTTTGAGCATGTCGTCGAAGTACTGACGATTGAAGACGCCAGTCATCGAATCGTGCGTCATCATCATGTACGAAACTTCGTGATACTGAGCTTCGAGGTCGTCAGCGGGCAGAACCTTGAGAATGGCTCCGCCGCATCGAATTACATCGTTCGGCCCGAGTTCCCATTCACGAATCTGAACATCGTTGACGTAGGTTCCGTTGGTACTCTCCAGATCGATGATCCGAAAGACGCCGCTTTCCAGTCGTTCAATCTTGGCGTGTTGCCGTGAAACAGAGTCCAGCTGGATGAAACAGTCCGCCCGCTTGTCGCGACCGATTATGGTTGAGGTACCAAGATGTTGCACACCGCACCGGCCAACAACCGGGTGTATTTGGACCAATGACGCTCCGGATTCCATCGCCACTTGCGACGGAAGTGGGAACTCGTCTGTATCACCATTAGTCGTTGTGGATTCGATCGGGCCGCATGGCTCTGGCGTGTTGCCGTTCATGTCAGATTCCTTTCCGGAACCGATACTTCCTGAAGACTCTCAAATGGAACGGCAGGTGCGGCGGCTCTGGGGAACTTTGTTCTGCAGTTCCGCACCAGCGTCACACAGTTTCCTGACCCGTTGAAGTCGACTGAATCGGCGAAGGCCTGCATCAGCATCAAGCCACGTCCGTAAGCATGGAGTGAACCGTTTTCCTGACCGGTCATGACGGCTGTTACATCAAAACCGGGGCCGGAATCCGAAACGCTGATCGACAGCTGCTGCTTCTTCACAGCGATATCAACACCCACCTGACGATGACGATACAACTCAGACTCGAGACGCTCGTTGAGCTGAGCGAAGTATTGATCAGCGTCGTTGGCCATGATTGCCGACGTCAGACCGAGCGAGCCATGAAGCACGGCGTTTAACAACGCTTCTTCCAGTGCCAGTTCAAGCCGAGTGAATTCAAGGTCGTCAATATCAACACATCGTTGGATGAACCCACCGGCAATGGCTCGAGCACGACTCACCTTTTCCGGATCCGCGCGAAACTTGAAGGAGAACTCCATGCTGCCTTCGTGCGTGCTAACCGGGAACGGCTTGGTAATGCGCCTTAGTTGCTGCCGTATCGCGCGTCCGACGGATTCGAGTCCGTCTTCGATCGAGACGACTCGCGTGTTGATGTCGAACGATTGAACCGGAATAGAGCCCCTACTGGTCACAATAACCTTCGGGACCATTTCTGCGTTCACCAATTCCACGCTTGCTCGTGCGTCCGATTCCAGATCGTCGATTGCGAGAACGATTGCGTCGAACGGCTGCTGATTCAGCAACAGAATTGCATCAGCCCCGCTATTGGTTCGCGAAACTACGACGTCCTCACGTCGCAGCACGCAATCCGCAATCGCAGAGGATTCCTCCCCCTCGCGAATAAGCAAAATGCTATCCATAACTTTCCCCCTTTGTGTGCCGACTTACGTTCAACCAACACACTGCGCCCTGCATCAGTGGGGAGCCTAGGTCATGACCGATGACCTGCAGCACTATCACATGACACCGGCGCTATTCTCCCAATCGCTAGAGCCGCCGGACCCGCCTATGCGGGTTGTGCTTGTTGGGAGGAGTGAGAACCTCTGGCCTGCTGCGTGCAATTGCCTGCCCGCGTCGTAAAATGCGGAGAGCAGACAGATGTCCGAGCCCTGCCCAAAGAGCCCGCTTAGAGAATCAGCATGTCACAGAAATCCACGCACCACAGCCGACGTTCCGTTCTGGGCCTTTTGGCCGGACTGGGCCTTGGCACCGAGACTTACCGTCGAGCCGTGGCTGCTCAGGCAGAGAAAACCGCCTTTGTGACTGAAGAGATGCTGAAGCAAGCAGAATGGGTCGCCGGAATTGAGCTGACCGAGTCTGAACGCGAAACGACCATCCGCAAGCTGCGACGCAATATGCGGAGCATCGAACGCGTTCGAGAAGTTGAGGTCGATTACAACGTCCCGCCCAGCGTCTACTTCAACCCGGCACCGTTTCTACGGCCATCGGAACCGGTCGTGCGGAACCAAGCCGTTTCGACATTTGACGAAAAGATTAAGCGACCGCGATCTGACGAAGAACTCGCCTTCCTACCGGTTCGGAAACTCGCTCATCTCATCAAGACGCGGCAGGTTCGATCTGTCGAACTGACCAAGCTCTACATTGAACGACTCAAGAAATACGACCCGATGCTGCACTGTGTCGTGTCGCTCACAGAAGACCTCGCGCTGAAGCAAGCGGCTCGGGCGGATCAGGCGTTGGCGGCTGGCGAGTATCGAGGTCCGCTGCACGGCATTCCGTGGGGAGCCAAAGACCTCATGGCGATCCCCGGCTACAAAACCACTTGGGGGGCCACACCGTTCCGCGATCAGGAATTCGATCACACCGCAACGATCGCTGAACGACTGGAAGACGCCGGAGCTGTCCTCGTCGCCAAACTTTCACTCGGCGCGCTTGCGATGGGTGACAAGTGGATGGAAAAGATGACGCGGAATCCATGGAATCCAAAACAAGGTTCCAGCGGCTCCTCAGCCGGTTCCGCTTGCGCTGCATCGGCAGGGTTGGTGGGCTTCACAATTGGAACCGAAACGCTCGGCAGCATTGTCTCCCCAAGTCGCCGCTGCGGTTCAACAGGCTTGCGCCCCACGTTTGGTCGGGTCAGTCGTTACGGACTGATGCCACTTTCGTGGAGCATGGATAAAGCCGGCCCGATTTGCCGAGCTATCGAAGACTGCGCACTGGTGCTGGATGCCATTCATGGTTCCGACGGCAACGATCCCAGTGCGACAGATCAACCGTTCGAATGGCCGCCGAAGTCGAATATTCGATCGATGCGAATTGGGTTCGTCAGGAACCAAACGCCCGATGCCGAGCGTAAAGAACTGAATGTTCTGCGAGACCTTGGAGCGAAGCTGGTTCCCATCACTCTGCCGGACAACCTGCCCGTGTGGGAATTGGTCACAATGCTGGATGTCGAATGTTCGTCCATGTTCGGAGGCATCACACGCGACCATGTGAGTGAGGGGTTGAACACGTGGCCGACTACTTTCAGAGCAGGGCAGTTTATTCCGGCTGTTGACTACATCCAGGCGGCTCGAGTTCGATCAATGCTGATGAAAGAGATGGAAAAACTGATGGACGACGTTGACCTTTACGTCGGCGGTAGCGACCTTGGCATTACAAATTTGACCGGACATCCGACAGCTGTGATGCCCGGCGGATTTCGAGAACGTAACGGTCTGCAATTACCGTTCTCTGTCACTATGACCGGGCAGCTTTACGGAGAATCCGATTTGCTGGCCGTCGCTCATGCGTGGGAACAGCAAACCGGACACAACCAAAAGCGACCGCCACTGGATGACTTCCTGGCGAAGATGGAGCAAGAGAAGAAGGATGAACCAAGCGAATAGGGCGAAGGTGGATCGAATGTCATGGAACCGACCAACAAGTCGATTACTTCGGACCGGTTCGGTGTCTGCCTTAGTCCTCATCTCGTGGCTGACATCACCACCGGTCCATGCACAGATTCCTGACCTTCAAACCGTTGCCGAATCCAGCAACTTCAAGGCGACGGCTCCCTACGCTGACGTTTTGAACTTCTGTGAAGAACTGGCAAAGCAAAGCGAACACGTTCATCTCACGGCCATGGGCCGAACGCACGAAAATCGCGACATCCCGCTGCTGATTATCGCCGATCCACCAATCAAAACCGCAAAGGAAGCCAAGGCGGATCCGCGTCCGGTGTTCTTTGCGATGGGCAATATTCACGCGGGCGAAGTGTGCGGTAAGGAAGCACTTTTGATGCTTGCCCGCGATCTCGTCAGCAAAAAGAGCGACTCTTACAAGGACATGATTCTTGTGTTCGCACCCATCTACAACGCCGACGGTAACGAACGGTTCTCCACAGAGAATCGCCCGGGGCAGATTGGTCCGGAAAAAGGTATGGGACAACGGCCGAACGCCATGGGCCTTGACCTGAACCGCGACCACATGAAGCTCGAATCTCCCGAAGCTCGGTCGTTGGCAAAGTTCATGTCTGATTGGGAACCGATTGTTGCTATGGACCTGCATACAACCGACGGCTCTTTTCATCGGTTCAAGCTGACCTACGACGCACCACGGCACCCGGCAACCGACGATTCACTACTCAAGTACGGTCGAGACCAATTCCTGCCCGCCATCTCGAAGTCATTGAAGACAAAGAATCCGGAAGATCTGACATTCTTCTACGGCAACTTCGACCGCCCCCACGAAAACTGGGGCAGCTACCCGGCAGCGCCACGGTATAGCACGCACTATTTTGGGCTACGGAACAGTCTTGGCGTTTTGTCAGAAGCCTACGCGTATACGACCTACCGTGAACGTGTTCTCATGACGTACCGGTTTGTTGATGAAAACATCAAGCTTGCCGCGAAGCAAAAAGCCGAACTGACATCGCTGGTTCAGGCCGCTGGAACGAACGCGGCGAAGGCCGAGTCGTTTCCGATTCGATTCAAGCCGGTTCCATTCGATCGCGACTTCACGATACCCGCCTACAAGGAAGACGTTGCTGGACGTGGCCGCCGGAGAACCGAAGACGATGAAGAAACTGACTACACCGTAAAGTACTACGGCATCGCAGAATCAGCACTCGGTGTGAAGGTCCCAAAAAGCTATGTGGTTCCCGCTAAGTATGCGGCGGTTGTTGAGAATCTAAGGAACCACGGCATCGTTATCGAGACGCTCAAAGAACCGATGAAGTCTTCAGCCACGGCGTATCAAATCTCAGACTTCAAATCCGCACGCCGCGCGTTTCAGGGTCACAAGGTTGTGTCCGATGTTGATGTGACTAAAGAAACGAAGCAGGTCGACTTGCCGGCTGGAACAGTCATCGTGAACACAAACCAGCCGCTGGCTCGTCTGATTGTGAACCTGTTAGAACCACAGGCTTCCGATGGACTCACAGCCTGGAACTTCTTCGACGCAGAACTGGAATCGAAAGCGTTTCCAATTCTTCGCATCGAGAAGTAGTGCCTGGCCGAATCCATCGACACATACCGGCGTTGACGTTTTCCCAATTTATCGGCCACGTTAAGCCAAGACTCAAGATACGCAACACATGAACAACCAAGCCATTGCCGGCCAGTATCACGCTTCACTGCAAATGCTACGGACGGCTCTTGAAACGTGCCCCGACGATCTTTGGGACGCATCAGTCGGACGGCATCCATTCTGGCTCATCGGCTACCACGCGCTCTATTACACAGACCTGTACCTTGCTGGCAGCCCGGACAAGTTCGAACGCCCGGAATTTGGCCGTGAGAACGAACAGTACATGGAGAAGCTGCCGACACCGCCTCATGATGCGGTCGAAATTGGCGAGCCCTACGACCGAGCTCAGCTACTCGATTGGTGCGACCGTTGCCGCAAGCAGGTAGACGATGTCGTGCTGGGCGAGACCGATGAGTCCCTCGCAGCCGACGTGGATCTCGAATGGATTGGGTTCTCAAGGCTCGAACTGCACTTCTACAACCTCAGACACCTTCAACACCACGTCGCCCAACTTAGTCTGGAGCTGAAGTTTCAAACTGGAACCGGCGTCGATTGGGTGGGCGTTGCGAAGTAGTTTCGAGTCAGCGAGCCGGAAGCTCTGGTACATAGCCGATTGGGGGCAGCGGACCACGTTCTCCCTCGTCGCTGGCGATCAACGGAACGATTTCTGTCCAATTCTCTGGCGCTCGCCTGATGTTGGTAATTCGACCAAACTGGTCAGTCGAGAATGACTCCTGCACCGTGTGCGGCCCCGCGATCACCGTGCAGGAATGAAGCTTGCCGTCTTCATACCGGTAGGTGATTCTGTGGTTGGGTCCCTCAGTGGAAATTGGACCAAACGGAACGTTAGATGAAGAAGTTGATGAGCCTCGTTGGTGGGTTATCGTGAACTCCTGCCAAAGCGCCAGTCCATCAATCAGGAAGTCGTCTTCGCTGACATAAGCTCCGAGCAAGTCTTCATCTGCTGCCAATTCGGTGACGTGTCGCGCTCCATCTGAGTAAACGGAAACGACGAGCCCTGCTTGCCTCGGAACGATCTCGGCAAGAGCAACCAGGCGACTAGGAAATGACTCAACACCCGGTTTGTTGAGGTAGAGAATGTCACCACCGATCAGTTTCTTCTTATCGTCATCCCAACCCGGTTGGCGGTCGGTGGAAGAGTAGGACCCAAGAAGGAACCTGTCAGCTTCGACCCTGTTTCGCAGAGCGTAGAGCGCGTAATCCGCACCACGCTCGTCATACGGAAGTGTGCCGTGAATCTCTGCGTGAAGGTTGAGAAACATCGCAAAGTCTCGGCGACGATTTCGAAGCTCTAATTCCTCTGGAGATGGCCCACGATTGAACATACCAGAGTTAATCAAACTCATCACAGTCACAAATGAAACGCCTGCGATCAGCACAAGACTCCCAAGGCGATTCACGGTATCCACTCCCTCTTTTCAACGCCTATTCTCCCGTCCCAAAAATCCAACACCCTCACTTTGTCGAGAACCGGTAGGAGAACTTCAACAAACGCCTTGTGATCTGGGTGGGGCAGATACTGTTCGCGGCCTGCTTCTGAATCGAAGGTCTCCATGAAACCGTGCGTGAAGCCGTCGTCGTTCTTTTCGGGGCTATTGTTCGTTCCCCATTCGAAGGCTTTGATGCCGTCGATCTTAGAGGGCAAAGCAGCGAACGCCTCTTCGA
>JBGCDN010000285.1:0-4417 GCA_045105495.1 Planctomycetaceae bacterium | reverse complement strand
CCCTGCAGCTCTTCACGAACGATGTTCATCGTTCGTGGCGCTTCGATGCCAATGCGGACATTGTTTGGGCCGATGCGAACGATGGTCACCGTGACCTCGTCGCCAATCATGATTCGTTCGCCAGGTTTTCTCGACAGTACCAGCATTGCGATCTCCTTTGCTTAGGCATCATCCATGTTGCGAGTTTCGGTGGCCCGGCCACCCTCCTCACCACCGAGTGCACAATCTTTGAGCTGTTATCACTTCGACGGCGTCGTCAAATAGAATAGCAACTACTGCCGAATTGCCTAGCCACGCAGCACTGAACACCACCGACCGGCACTGTTCACGTATACAAAAGAATATATGTATACACGGCCAAATTGGGACGTGTTTTACCTATCTGCACATCAGAAGCACCGAGGCGTTGGACGAGCCGTCAACGAATACGCCATGACCACCGAAGTCCGCGCCACGGACTGCTTGCCTTCCGTACGCCGACGCTCACGAGAGAGGACTCGGCACCCTTGCCGTGCTTTCGCCGCCTTACAAAGCCCGGAGCGTTTGAACCGGGTCGAGACGCGAGGCCTGCCTGGCCGGAATTAAAGACGCGGCGACTGTGACCAGTCCGGCAAGGACGGGAGTGCCAATGATCAGCCAAACCGGATAGGCAAATAGAGAATCCGAAATGGACTCATCGAGACGCCGTTCAAGAAACTGACGGATGTAGTCCGAGCTAACAGCACTCACCATAATTCCTAGACCGAGCCCGAGGAGGCCGCCGGTCACTCCGACAATCAAACCTTCAGCGAGAAACATCTGCAGGATGTCTCGATCCTTTGCACCAATCGATTTCAGAATGCCAATCTCACGACGGCGCTCAAGCACATTCATCACCATGGTGTTGGTCATTCCCAGAGCTGAAATCAAGAAGGCAGCAGCGGCGATGGCCGTTACGATTGCCGACACCATCAAGACAGCACTGCGGATTCGCAATGCGAGATCAGCAAGAGATGTGCAGGTCAGGCCTCTCTCTTTCAGACCAGCCACGATCCGTTTCGCGGACTGACTGTCTTTCGCTTTCACAGTGGCAGTAACTGACCGATCTGACGGGCTGAACTGGCTCCAGCACTCAGCGGCAGTACCGACGGGCAGCAACAAGTTGGTGTAGAAAGCGTCTACCAGCGAACCATCAGCCTGAAAACCCTGCTCGTCTGGCGACTTGTAGATCCCAACAACCTTCACCCGCACGACTTCTCTGGAGGATTCGATCGCCTGCGCGTGACTGTCAATTCGTTTCTTGAAGTCGCGCACTTCAGCCTCGACACGACTACGCTGACTGACCGAGAGCTCGACGTTCTGTAAGAGTTGTTCGCGAACCGCTATGGCATCACGACATTGAGTCAACTGTGCCACAGACATTTGCCCGGGCTTACCTCTGTGTTTGATTGTAAGTTCGCTGTCGAGGATCGATCGCAAAGCTTCGTCCGTGTAGATGCCAGCAGCAAACAGAAAGGCCTCATTGACCAGCACTTCCTTCGCCGAGTTACTCGCCAGCGCTCTCCCCATCACGATAAGGCCGTTTACGGATTTGTCAGTCGCCTGAATCGCCCGAATCTGTGCAGCCCGCCAATCGTTGCCGTCTTTCTCAACAAGTGACTGCCACGATAGTTTGGGAGTCACATGCTGAACCCCATCGATCTCAGCGAGAGACATTGCATCCTTGAGCCGGAGCGGCACAGGGCTTCCCTGACTTGCCGAACGCATCGCCATCAGTTTCGCGAGCCGGTCGCGTCTTTCTGCCGAGACCTGTTTTGGAATCTGATCTCGATAGACTGCCTCCACATCTTCTTTCGGCGGAAGAAAGCCCCGACTGACTCGAATCTGTAGCAGGCGGTCTCCGATCGATAGACGATTGTTGAGCGCATTGAGGACACCAAGCCCTCCGGCGATGCTGCAGAACAGCAGCATTGCACCCAAGGCCACACCACTAATTGTTAGCAGCGTTCGGAGCTTTTGTTGTCGCAGTCCGGTGCAGGCCGAACCAACGAGATCGCGAAACGTCATGAATCAGGAATCGATTAGCTGGCCGTCACGAAGCCGCACCGTCCTGTTCGCGAATGTCGTGGCAAGTTCTTCGTCGTGAGTCACCAGAACAACCGTGGTCTGGTGTTTGTCAGAATACTCCTGAAGCAGCCGACTTACTTCTCCAGCAGTAACAGAATCCAGATTTCCAGTAGGTTCGTCCGCCAGAATCAGACCAGGCTGATTCACCAAAGCTCGAGCGATCGCGATCCGTTGCTGTTCGCCACCGGAAAGCTCGTTCGGGAGATGCTCTGCTCTCTTCGCAAGCCCAACCGCATCGATCGCCTCAAGCGCGAGTTTTCGCCTCTCTTCCCGAGGGCGTTCGGCCAGAGTGAAAGGCATCTCTACGTTTTGCAAAGCCGTCCGAGTCGCTATCAGATTGAACGCCTGAAAGATCAGCCCAACAGAGTTCAATCGATAGTCCGCGCGTTGTTCGTTTGAGAGTTCATCCAGCGATGCACCGTCTACGCGAATGGTGCCGGAGGATGGCCGATCGAGTCCACCGAGGAGATTAAGAAGAGTCGACTTGCCCGACCCGGATCGTCCCACAAGTGCAACGCGTTCCCCTTTGGCAATTGAAAGCGAGACATCTTTCAGCGCGAAGACCTGTGACTTCTTGCGGCCATAGGTGCGAGTAACATTCTCCAGCGTGATGTAGGGCGATTCGGACATGAGGCCATCATCTGGAAGATTGTCAGAACCTCAAGGCTACGAACCAGCTTGCTGGAAACAATGGCCCCTAAGGCGACGGCCGCACACAGCCGGGCGAAACACCTGCTTGTTAGAAATCGTCGAAGTCGTCCAGATCGTCGTCGTCTTCGAAATCATCGTCATCAAACTCGTCCATGTCCGACTCGTCGTCCTCGTCAAACACGTCATCTACAGCTTCTATGTCGTCTTCATCTGCCGACTGTGCCGAGGCACGTTCCGGTTCCATCACCAATGGACCTTCAACTTCCTTGCCACCAAGAAAGAACCCAAGTGCCAGCAGCAGAGGAAGGACAGTCGCGCCGGCGGAACCGAAGAAGGTTAGCCCGCTGGTCGTCCACATCATCCAGTTAAACTCTCCACCTGACGAAACCATCCCGCGGACGATGGCGATACACAGAAAGCATCCGGGCACGGCAGCAAGGCCAGACACCCAAAACACCCAGTTGCGATAGAAGGGCACACTGGTCTCGTCGACAACAGCAAGATCTTGCTCGGTCGAAAGATCTGCGACTTCAATATCGGGGTCTGTTCCGTCGACTTCTTCGATGTCGTCAGTATCCACTGTTGCCTCACCCAAACTCGTTATGTGTGCGTGGTTCAATGGTATGAGCGCCTTCAGGGCGTTCGCAATTACTAACCATCTGATTATTCGGGTCGAATCGGCTGACATGCATGTAGGAGAAGTGATACGGCGACGGACACCCGTGCAGTTTGGGTTTTGAGACGTGTAACGGGTACAAAAAACGCGGGGGTTGAGAAAACGCAACCAAACGTAAGACCTCGCAATTTTGGGCAAGAATCCGAGCTAGGCTCCCAGAAGAGACCTCCAGCCACGGATCCCGCCGTATGAAAACATCACTAGAGGACACCCAGCTCTTCGATGACCTGATGAAGGAACTCGAAGCGTTCCGAGTCACGATTTCTGACGAACCCGAAACGAAGAACACTCCCGACCCGTTCGCTGCACGCGTTTGGGTTGTGGACGATGCTTCGGTCAATGTCAAAGTCGTCGAGAAGCACCTGCGCGCCGAGGGGTATAGGAACATTCAAGGGTTCACGAACCCACGGCATGCACTGGAACGGCTTGAAACAGAAGCACCGGATGTCGTTTTGCTCGACATCATGATGCCAGAGATCAGCGGCATTGAGGTTCTGGCCATTCTGCGTTCACGGCCAGCCACACGGCACACGCCAATACTCATTCTCTCCGCATCCAACGATCGCGATACCCGCCTCGAAGCGCTGGAACTCGGCGCAACGGACTTCCTCGAGAAGCCTGTCGATCGAGTTGAACTGATTGTTCGCCTTCGTAATTCGCTGGCGTTAAAGACGCATCATGATCGATTGGAGCAATACTCTGAGCGACTGGAAGTTGTGCATTGCCTTGCCAGGGCGTAGGAGTTTCGTGACGACATTACCGGGCGGCATGTTTTCCGAGTCGGTCGGTTCGCTGGACTGATCGGACAAGAACTCGGAATGACCGGCCAGCAAGCGCACTTGCTGGAACTTGCGGCTCAACTGCGCGACGTAGGCAAGATCGCCGTCCCGGATGGCATTCTTCTGAAAGAAGGCAAGCTGGAGCCGGAAGAATACGCAGTGATGAAAAAGCACTGTTCGCTCGGAACAAGAGTCTTCCAAAAGA
>JBGCDN010000284.1:0-28527 GCA_045105495.1 Planctomycetaceae bacterium | reverse complement strand
CCTACGCTTCTCGTTGTTTCGAATCTCTTCCATCGACCAGCACGTCATCTGAGTGCCACTGGCTTCGCCAATGCTGTCCGTGTTCTGATTTGGGCCAGTGCCCCCAGCCCGAGGGCATTCCACCCGAATCGACTGTCACGTCGTACCTGACTGCCAGGATCGGATACACCCGACCAAGTCATTTATTCGCGGCTTTAGATCCGACTTGAAATCGCTGAGCTTCTTCTCCGGACCCCAGCTGTCCACAATTTTCTGAGCGTACCGAACCTTTGACTCGCTCTTTCGCTCACCAACTTCCCGGAGCGTGTCTTCATCTAGATAACTCTCAATCGAGTATCTGGCGGTATTCCCCTCGTCGTACCAAAGTCCCACTTTGAATCCTTGGGCGTTCAAGCTGACGAACTGCTGATTGATCAGGCGTTTCGCCTCTTGGAAGTTTGAGTTGTCGACAATGGTGTCATTCCTGAGCAAAGCATCACTGTCGATTATCACGTAAGCGTTTCGACTAAAGCTGAACATGTCGATCAGCTTCTTGAGCTGATCCTGCTCGGATAGGTCGGCATAGGTTAGACATAGGCTATCCAAGAGCGCCCCACCAAACATTTGGAACTGGAAGTCGATGCCTTGTCTTGGCGTACAGCCGGGCTTCTCGCGAGAGAACATCTCGATCCATCTTGTGAGGAAGATGATGTCCGAGGGCCCCTCCACCCATACCACTCCGTTGGCCTGCAGGATATCCGAACCACTTGCACCGATATTGTCCAGAATCCTTGCTAAACCAGATTCGACGCGGCGGACTGAAGTAAACAGAGTGGCCTGCACCGCTCGCCCGGCACTTTTTTCTGCTTCGGTCCAGATACGATTTCCGCCACCGTGTGAGTTTGGGTTGAAGCTATTGTCGTACCAGTCCAAGTTGAAGTCGAAAATGGCAGCAGAATCTCCGCAGGCCAGGAACTCCTGAATCAATTGAGGTGCGTGAGAGGCGACGAAGAGTTGCTTTGTGCTGATACCGCGAAAGTCGTTTGCCTCGTCCTCCATTTTGTAGAGGGCTCTTCGTTCCTCAATCCACTCAGCCCATCGTACGGAGTAGTCCGCGACAATTGCTTTCTCATACGGTAATAGCTTGTTCTCGTCCTCGTTGAAGAGTGTAAGCCATAAGAGAAAGCGAACTAGGTGGCGACATCGAATTGGCTCTAGCGAACGCTCCGGTTCATCTACGAGCGCGACGGTTCTTGCTGTTAGAATCTGCAGCAGCATGGACGCGGTCTGATGAAAGCCAGAGGGCCAACGCTCCTTTGTGAATTTTGGGACACCGCTCCCACCACCATGTTGCCTTTCGTCGTCGGGTCTCTTGCTAAAGAACTCAAGCAACATGCCACCGGGTGATACCCCAACCTCAAGCCCAAATATCTGTCGAAGTCCGAAGTTGAGCATTGCCAGAATCCAACCATCTTCCAACTTTTCTAAACGCTTGCCGAGCTCAAAGTCAGTGAGCGGTTTTTCAATAAGAGTGCACAACCGTTGAAGGTCCGTGAAGTCGCCGGAAACATGCTCGCCGTGCTCAAAAACAACGGATTTTTGCTCATCAGAATCACGGGGGCTCTGGTATTTGATCGTGATGTCACCAGCGGCGTATGATCCTTCTGCGACACGGTCATTCCGGAAGTCTTTTCTGAGTCTAGCCATCCAAAGCTGCCGAGATCGTGTGTACGAGCCGCTCTGCACCGGAGTCGGCTTTCCAACCATTGAGAGCTCTGTCTTCAAGTCTCCAAGGATGCGAAGAGTATTCGTCTTCCCGGAACCGTTCCTTCCGATGAACAAGTTGAAACGACGAAGATCTCTGAGGCGTTGCGGGACCGGGCCAAATGAAAGGACATTTCGAAAGGTCGCTGACTCGATTGTCATTTCAACGCTGCCTATGACGAGTGTTGTGTCGCGGAGCAAAGCATATCGTAGTTATTGTTCATCCTACTTGCTTGGCGCGACGACCCCGTGCTTCGCAAACTTTTCACCGCTCTTTCGCATCTGGTTCCCGCCGGGGACGTCTGGGTAGCTGACCAGGAAGTTGTTCTCGTCGATTAGGTTTAGGAAGTAGTGGGTGGTGCCTTCCGGGAGTTGGGCGGTGGCGGTGTTGTTCTCGCCGAGTGTGGCGGGGGTTCGGAACCACTCTTCGTATTTGGCGTTGCCGTTCTTGCTGTAGATCAGGTTTGCTTTGACGACTTTTGAGCCGTGAGTTTGGTAGGTGAAGCTGAGGGTTTGGCCGGTTTGTTTGTGACTGGTGACGGTGGGAATCTTCTTTGCGTTCGGGCCGGCGCGGCGGTAGGCGGGGTTGTTGTAGGGGTAGCTGGCTTTCATCTGTGTGAGGAGTTCCGTCACGCGGGCGTTCATTGATTTGGCTCGCTGAGGGTCGGCGGTGGCTAGGTTGTGGGACTCTTCGATGTCGACTCGGGTTTGGGTTGTTGGAGGTTGGTTCTGGGTACGCCGTTCCGAAAGCGGGACAGGCACGCTGGGTCTGTTGGGGGCGGCGGGTTTTGAGGTTGGTCGGGAGGTTTTTGGGGTGGGTGCAGGTGGTTGGTTGCTCGGCCGCGAGCCCGTCCCGGTTTCGGAACTCCCAGTTCTTAGCGGCCGGGGCTTGCGGAGGGACCCCCGGGGTTTCGCTCGTGCCTTGCTCTAACCCCGGCCAACCGATTGGCGTCGGGGAAACGCAAAAAGTCGGTTCCAAAAAAGCCATGGAAAAGTTGTTTCGGTCTTCCTTGCTCGGGCCATGTGCCCGGTAGACGGACAAGTCGCACCTGTTCAGCAAGGGAGAACATCGTGAAGAATCGCATCGCGTTTACTGCAATAGCCGCAATCATTTCACTGCAAGCCACCAGCGCATGGGCTCAGCCAGACTTCGATGTCAGGGTGCTGGCAAACGGCGATTACATACACACTATCACGCTGCAGGAGAATCGCACGAACACAATGGATGTCACAATCCATGAGTTCTCCCGCGAGTTTGAAGTTCGGACGAATGGTCAAACCGTATTCGTTCCAATGGGTCGGAATGCGATGGCTGGCGTTGAACTCTTCATCAAGGGTGGGAATCGGCGCGATCGGATCTTTGTGTTCGGTGGTGAGATTAGCTGGGTTGATGTTAGTGGAGGTGATGGGAACGACGACATCGAGCATCACTCGGATTCCTGGTTCACTTGTTCTGGGGGCGATGGTCGAGACGAGATTCTTGTGAGTTCGCGGGGTGGTGAGATTTGGGGCGGGAATGGGAACGACCGGATTTGGGGAGGCGATGTCGGTAACATTCTCAGCGGTGGCCCCGGCAAGGATCAAATTTGGGGCGGACCGGGGCGTGATGACATTGACGGTGGCGATGGCGATGACGAGCTGTATGGCGGCGGTGGTGATGACACGATATCCGGTGGTCCGGGAGATGATTTGCTGCGTGGCGGTGGAGGCAACGACGTCCTGGAAGGTGACTATCGGGGGCTTGAAGGCTATGAGCATCTTCAGCCGGCCGGTGCGGATATCATCTTTGGTGGCAGCGGGAATGACGTGCTGATGGGCGGCCGCGGCGCAGACGAGATGGATGGCGGTCCTGATGATGACGCCTTGTACGGCAGCCACGACGGGCCTACGGGGCCACATAGCATCGGCTATTACCGGCCCACATACAGCTTGCCCGACTACGCGGTTGATTCGATGACTGGCGGTGGCGGACGCGATCAGTTCTTCCACGCACACTACTACATCGTGAAGAAAATCAGCGGTGGGTTCTCGTCAACGGTCAGAAAGTACGTTGAGTTCGATGATGTCGAGGACTTCGATCCGTCCAGAGACACATTGCGGGAACTGTACTTTCCGAAGAACACGCTGGCAGCGAGTCCCAAGTACGGACCTTCGAAGTAGCACGCGTGTCGACGGTTCTATGAGCCTGCGGTTGCCGCAGGCCGCTCCCTTTTGGGCCTTACCTAACGCCTCTACTTCTCGCGAACTCCAACTTCCGAAGGCAGGAACCGATGATCAAAGACCTTGCACGTATCGCTAATTCAGCTGTGCAATCTCTGAAGCTGACCGCCCGTAGTCCACGGGCTAGACGGCGAATGGCAGGGGCTGCGGCAGAACCACTTGAAGTGAGAACTCTGCTGGCAGGCAATGTACTTGCGACTCTTGATGGCAATGACCTGACGCTGGTCGGGGACAACGACCACAGTTTTTTTGAGGTCGTACCGGGCCTTGCGGGTGTAATTGTTCGTGGGGTTGATCATCCATCCCACGGAAGCACCAGTATCAACGGTCAGTCTGCGGTTCCTTTTCCAACCTTCGATATCAACAACCTCACTGCCACGCTGCGTGGTGGTTCGGACCTAATTGATGTCCGTGTCCCGATTGGTGGCGATGTGAAGATCAAGTTGGGTGCTGGATTTGGCGCCATGTTCCTAAGCATGTCTGTGGAGGGTGATGTGATTGCTAAGGGCGGATCCAGCCAGGACGCGTTTATTTTCGAGGGTGATTCGATTGGCGGAAACGTCACTGTGAACACCGGCGCGAATGTGGACGGGTCCGGCTTCGAAGAGGTTGGTCTCCGGTCAGTGCGAGTGTCGGGAAAGACAAAGATCAAGGGCGGCCGTGGTAAGCAGGCTGTGACCGTGACATCCTCACGTTTCGATGAGGACTTTTCCGTAGCACTTGGAGGTGGAAATGATCTGGTCAGATTGTACGAGCCATCCGGGGCGTCGAACGTGTTCTTCGGATCCTTCAAAGCCAATGGCGGTGGTGGAGTTGACTCGTTCACGAACGAAGGTTCGTTTCTCAAGACAAAGGGGTTCGAAGAGTTCTTTTAGAGACGTTTCTACTCAACGGCTGCCGCTATCAACGTGCCGCTGACGCTCAGAAATCTCGAGGAACATGTTTCGTTTCCAGACGGGCAAGGCATCACAGGATTGGTGACCAAAACCCATTATCAGGTCGAAGGAGGAATCCAAAATGAAACGCAACACACGACGACAACGCTCTCACGCAGCTTCCATCGAACCGCTTGAGACACGTGCCTTGCTAAGCAACGTGACCGCCAACTTCACGTCCGGTGGAGACCTGATTGTGACGGGAGACAACGGAGACAACACCGTTTTGGTTCAGGAAATGGGAACCACAATCGAGGTGACCGGATTGCTTGGAACGAACATTAACGGCAGCACTTCGCCCTTCGTCATTCAAGAGAATGAGATTCCTGGTGACATACGAGTCTCACTGAAAGGTGGAGACGACAAGTTCGGTGTCAAGAAGATGGAGATCCTCGGCGGCCTGAATATCAAGGGAGGTGCCGGCGCAGATGACATCTTCGTGGGTGCGGATGCCGACGTGGCGGGTAACGTCGTAATCAACACCGCTCGAGGTTCTGACTTAGTCGCGATGGGAGCGGGCGACATGGGTAACCTGACCATCAACACGGGCGGTGGTGACGATGCTGTGTCGATTGTCGGGCCAAATGTGATTGGCGATCTGAAAGTCAGCACGGGCGGTGGTGACGATGGGGTCGTGATTTGGGATGCCGATGGATTGGGAACCGTTACGGTCGGCGATGACCTTTCTGTGAAGACCGGAGGCGGCAACGACAACCTGTGGGTCACGGTCGAAGTTGTGGACAAAGTGAACGTTGCCATGGGCGGCGGCAACGATGTGCTGCTTATCGAAGACTCTTCGCTGGGTTCCAAAGCCGTACTGAATGGCGGCGGAGGAAACGAAGATGCTGTTGTCCCGTGGAACCTCACGTCAGCGAGCCCAATCACGTACCCGGGCTTCGAAGTCCAACGACCAGAGGATGTCCCAAACTCATTGTTCGAGAACGCAGTTACCGATGCGATAAACGAGTTCCTGATCTTCTTCCCGTAGCGAGCAATTCGCTCCTCACCGGGGGTTCCAACGTGATTCCGAATCTCAACCTGAGGTTCGAATAAGCGTTCCGTACTGAACAAGGCCCCCTCGCAGCACAACTCACCAAGGAACGAAACCATGGTACGCAGCCGACGCTCTAGTCCAACGAATCTCGAACCACTTGAATCACGTATTCTCCTTAGCAACGTCACCGCAACACTGACCAACGGAGGTGACCTCGTTGTCAATGGGGACAACGATCGGAACGTATTCAGCATCCGAAAGCTCGGCAATCAATTTCGCATCGACGGGCAAGCCGGCACCACAATTAACGGAAGTCTCCAAACCTTCCTTGTGGAAGCCGCCTCTGATGACCTACGTATCTCGTTGAAGGGCGGCTACAACAGCGTGTTTGTCAATGTCGATATCGTGGATGATGTGATGATCAAAGGCGGCAAGGGCGTCGACGAAATCTGGTTCGGCGGAGATGTCGGTGGCAACGTCGGCATCAGCACATCCAATGGAAAAGACACCGTGTTCCTTAGGGGCAGTGCCCAAAACGTCAGCGTGAAGACAGGCAACGGTGCAGACAAAATCGCCATTCCCGAACTGCTGTTAAGTGGCGACCTCAACATCGCAACCGGAAAGGGCGCGGACGAAGTGACGCTGTCGCTGCCCGCGAGTGTTCCCGGCGTCGATGTAGGCGATGACCTGACAGTGCAAACAGGTTCTGGTGACGACCAAGTCTTAATGCGAGCTCAGATAGAAGACCAGATGAAAATCAAAATGGGCAGCGGCGACGACCTCCTGGCAATTGAAGACTCGATTCTCGGCACCTCGAACAACCTCGATGGTGGCTCTGGTGACGACGTGCTTATCCTGCACAATCTGACTGCGCCCCCAAACGCCCAAGGCAACTTCAGGCGATTCGAAGACGGTGTCGGCGATCAAGACATCCCGGATGCCGTGTTCGAGGCTCTTTTTGATGAGGTCCTGGATCCGTTTTCAATCTTCGTGACGCCGATTCCGTAGGCAAACGCTATAGTGCGTCGGGTGATGCTGAGGGATTGATCCCAATAAATGAAGCCCTCCACGATTGCTCGCGGAGGGCTTTGGTCTCGCTACAAAACTCTTTCGCCGAGTTGTTGCGTGGATCTGCATCACAATTGTGATGCAGATGACGGCGCTACTTGTCGGCGTTTTCCTTTTGTTCTTCTCTTAGGAAGAAGAATCCACCCAGGCCTCCACCAGAACTGTCGCTCTGGTTGAAGACATAGTCGGCGTCGAGAGCCTTCTTGATTTGTTCACCAGCGGATGCGAGGTGAGCAGTCGTATAAGGATCTTTCTCGCCAGCTTTCTCAATCTTCTTGTGGATCTTCTGCAGTTCAGCTCGAGCCAAAGTTTGGATTGGCTTATAGGCTGCAGAGGAACCAGCACCTGGCAGGGTTAGGTCGATTAAGCGTTCCATGTGCTCGCGTTGCAGATTGCGACGCAGGCTGGAAATGGCTGGCTTACGGGCAGTGCCTTTGCCGCCATCCGCTTTGTCGAGTTCAGCCCAGATCGCATCGCTGACAGATGTCAGCAGTTCTGGCAACGTGAGCGCGTCGTCGTCTGCCGCAATGCGGTATTCATTGTCGTACACACGCTTCAGCGTTGTCGGGTTCATCAGCATCGTCAGAGCACTCGACTGAATGCCCATAATGCGATCGTGGACCGGCCACGTTGCATCGCCACCATTCCAGTGATCGACTGTTAGCCGATTGAGAAGGTCTGAGGTGAGGCCGAATGAATCGTCGTTGAAACTCTGTTCAATAACGAATGCCAGTGCCTTTCGCTGCTGTTCAACGGGAACAACAACAACCGGGTCACGACCATTCGGGTCGCCCTTGAAGTCGCGATTGACGAACGCTCCGCCAATCCAGTTGGCCATCATGCTGACGGCTCGTGACTGAAGGCTGAGAGTCATTTCGTAACCCTTGCGCGCCTTCGCCCAGCTTTCGCCGTCCTTTACGAAGTCCTTAAGCAGCTTGGCTCGATGCGATTTTGCGAGCTTGACCTGCGAGTTGGCGAAGTCCAGCGGGTCGGCCGCAAAGTCGTAGCGTCGTGCCAATGGGTCAGGGCCACTGGTGTCTTCGTCACTAGCGTAAACCAGTTCTGGTTCGGCGACGCGTGCGAGGATCTTCTTAAGGTCGCCGGTGGTGTAGCCGTACTCGATGGCCCACTCGTCGTAAGGTCCAATGCCTTTCATGATCCAATCGCCTTTGGCACCATCTTTCTTCGCGGTGATGTTTGTGCCGACGTAGTCCATGACTGAACCAGACATGGCTCCTTCCAGCTTTTCCTTGCCATTGATTTTGCTCAACGGATGAATGCTGGAACCCTTGAAGTTGTGTCGAAGACCAAGTGTGTGACCAACTTCGTGAGCGACGAGGTGAGAAAGCAGAGGCCCGATGAAACTCTCAGGCATGCCGTCGAGTTCCTGTTCCTTCTCCTCTTTTTCCTCTGGCTTCTTTTCGTCGTCTTTCTCCTTCTTGTCGCCGTCTTTTTTCTCATCCTTCTTCTTGTCTTCCTCTTCCTGCAGCATCATTTCAAGATGCATTCGCATAAGGCCGACTTCGAAGGCCATCCCGTCAGCCGCGTTACACAGACCGCCGAATGGTTTGGTGAGAGCTTTGTCGCTGGTCAGGCTGCGTTCGCGTGAAACGGCGAAATCCTTCGCAATCTGTCGGGCAACCTGCATCCGTTTGGCTGGTTCGGCCAGGCGAACTCGCGGGTCCCAGTTGGGGTGCTGAGCAAGCCAGTTGTAGGTCTCGGCTGAGAAACCTTCCATTGCGATTTGAGGAAGCAGTTCGGTGAATTCCTTCTCGAAGCTACGTATCCAGCCGTCCGTCAGAATGATGTCCGCGTCCAGAATCTGTCCGGTCAGCGGATGAACGCGTGATGGGCCAATGGCTGTTCCGATGTCGTTGTTCAACCATCGAACGAAGTTGTACTGGACGTCTTCCGGATCCTTGTCCATGTTGTCGATGCGAGGATCTTTCAGGCTTGCGTCCTGGTAACGCACCTCGATGGCGTTGAAGATTCCGATCTTCTCGAACGCCTTGTTCCATGAAAGAACTCCATCAGCGACCCAGCGTCGATATCGAACGGGTGTCGTGTGTTCGATGTAAAAGATGATTGGCTTCTTCGGCGGGCTAAGCTTCAGCTTTGGGTTCGCTTTTCGAAGATCCCAACGTGTGATGTAACGAACGTCCTTCTGCTTAGCGTCGTATGCACTGAGGTCTGTGTATTCCGTGGTGAAGTAACCGATTCGCGGATCAGCCTTACGCGGCTTGTAGCCGGTTGAATCTGGAATTTCACTGATTGAGAAGTGAACCGTTTTCAGGTTCCCGCTGATGTCCGGTAGCTCGAAGGCGACTTCAACGTTTTGCTTGAAGGTCTTCTTCTTCTTGACGGAAACCAAACCTGTCCGTGTGTAGGTTGGGTGAGGTGTGAAGCTAAGGTCGAAGTAGAACGCATCCGGGCCGAAGAACTTGCGGAGGTTTGTCAGCAAGACCTGATCGAGATCGATCACTGGTCCACCACCGGGGCCCATTGTCACGATGCGAGTATCGAGAAGAATCTGATCGGTGAAGAGTCGCTTTACTGAAGACTTCGATTCAGCCTTGTTCGCACGGATGGCGATTTGCGGCTTGATGAGTGCCAGGCGATTGCCGTACTTACGCCAGTAGACGTACTGTTCGCCACTTTGCAATCCTGCATAGCGGGCACCGCCGGCAAGCGTGAGTGCGAACATGTATTTCTTCGAAGTGAAGCTGGATGGCAACTCAGCGTAGAGTTCGCCCGTGTTCTTCTTGTGGTACAGCGTGTACATACCTCGCTGACCGTTGGGTACAGGTACCTTGTCGTACCCTTTGAGTACCTCGGCATGAGGTGGCAACTTCGTCTGGCCGAATGCGGAGGCGGCAAGCACTCCGAAGGCCATTAGGACGAAGAATGCAGAACGCATGTTGCGACGTGAGGGCATCATGATTCCTTTTTCGATTTGTTGGTGAAGCTGGGTAGCCCAGCAAATGTGGCTGCTTGAATTCTAGATAGCCCGCAGCGCGCGTGCATCTTCCTGAGCTAATTCTTGCTGCTGGAATTCAGCACGCGGTCGTAGCTTGAGCAATGTGCTCAGAACCAGACAATGAAGACCCCGCTGGAGTACTCTGGGAGAGCATGTTGCAAAAAGGCAACGCACCGCGCGCCTCGGACTACGCGGCTGATGCCAGGCAGCAGAAGATTCGTGCCTGAAAGTTCACACAATTCGAGGCATCACCAAAACCGAGAGTTGGTTGTCAGCGTACCGAAGGGGCCAATTCCGCAGGCAACGCTCTTGCACCTAACCATCTGCTGGCTGGGTGCCTTCATCCTTCGTGCCTGTCTTGGCAGGGATACCGGCAGCTGGTTTCGGCTCGTCTGGTGCCTTAGCAGCAGGGGCTACGGTTTTCGATGACTGCTGCGTAACGGACGGAACTGAAGGTGTAGAAACGATCTCTTCTGTCAGAACGATGTTTCGGAAGTGGACCTCAGATCCTTCGCTCTGCAATGCAATGAATCCAGCTGCCGGCTGGCAGTATCGCATCGGTCCGACGGCAACATCGTTCAGGCTGACTTCGATGGTGTCTTCACGCACTGTGATGCGGCACTTGTTCCAAACCTTCAATGCGAGGTCCAGCTTGGCACCGATGGTAAATCGGGCTTTTCGGTTGCCACTTGGGAAGATGCTGCCCGCTGT
Organism: Planctomycetaceae bacterium; assembly: GCA_045105495.1. Lineage (GTDB taxonomy): Bacteria > Planctomycetota > Planctomycetia > Planctomycetales > Planctomycetaceae > CAYNWT01. The sequence goes on along the minus strand of JBGCDN010000284.1, from coordinate 17,879 downwards.
CGGGCGATGCAACTGGACTTGGATTCCGTCGGGCCACACCTTGTCCTTGCCGTCGATATGGAGAAGAACGCCGCTGTTGCCGTTCTCGTCCATGGGATAACGAAATTCGAACGACAAGACGTAGTTCTTATGTGCCGACAGCGTTCGAAGGTAGCCTTTTGGCTTCCCTGTGCAGACAAGAATTCGGCCGGTCTCTGTCTTGTTCATCCGCCAGACGTCTTCGACTTTGACGCCTTCTTCAGCCGCGACAAGCTTCCATGTCTTGGAAAAATCCTGCTCCAGAAGCTTGGTGGCTTTGACTTGAGGCCGTGGCTTGACGTCAACCTTGGGTTGAACACCCGGAGCGGGGTTTGTGTTTGAAGCGTTCTCACCTGCTTCCGTGCCGGATTGCGGCTTGGCGGGCTCACTGCTGGATTGCGTCGCCTTAGTGTTGGGTGGTTCCTGACTGTTGGAACCCTCCAACTGCGGCGTCCTATTGCCAGAGCGTGCTGATGGCAGATCCACGAGTTGAGAATCAGCAGACGAAGCTGTTTCCCCGTTTTGACTCTGGGCGAAGGCTACGTCGAGCGAGCCAAAAATGGCCATAACCATCAGGCATGCGCCGAGGTTGGTTCGTGCTCGGGTTGCGGCGGACGCTGGATTTGTGTTTGACGCTGGCACGATGCTCTTTTTGTTCGACTGCCGTGAATTCATCAGTCTACGGCGATCAGTGGCCATGTTCAACGACTACGAACTTAACGTCGTCCCGCGAGCGATTTCGAATCAGACCGTTGTCCGAGTCAATGAATCGCTCCAACACACCTACGAGCTGAGCGCCTGAATAATCATCTCACGGACGGTCTTTGCGTCTGCTCCGGCAAGCTGTTTCATGACCTGACCGATTAACGGGCCAACAGCTTGTTGCTTCCCCGCGCGGACGTCTGCTGCTGGGCCGGGGTTGGCTTCGATTACGCTGGCAATAATGGAATCCAGTTGACCGGTGTCGGAGATGACTTCGAGCCCCAAATCGGCGATCAGCTGATCGACGTTGCTGGCGGTCGGCTGATCGAGTTTCAGGAGTTCAGAGAACACCGTTCGAGCGCTACTGGTGGTGATTTTCTTTTCTTGAATGCGAAGCAGGACGGTGCCGAGCGTTTCCGCCGGCACGGGGAATTCGTCTGCATCAATGGATCGTTCGTTGAGTTCGCGAAGAACTTCCTGTGTTGTCCAATTGGCGGCGAGTTTGCCGTCGCTGCAGGTTGCGAAGACGCCGTCGAAGTAGTTGGCAAACGCTGGACCGCGTTCGACGATGACTTTCGCATCGTAGGCGGACAGTCCGACGGATGTCTGATACCGATCGCGCTTTGCTGCCGGGAGTTCTCCGAGTTCAGATCGGAACGTCTCAATCTCCGCAGCTGTGACTGTGACGGGTACAAGGTCCGGATCCGGGAAGTACCGGTAGTCTGCCGCCTCTTCTTTGCCACGCTGAGCAAACGTAACGCCGCGGTCAGCGTCCCAGCCACGCGTTTGTTTAGGAACGTCGCCCAACTTTGCGCCGGTCTTTTGCCATTGGCTCCACTGTCGTTCGATTTCGCTTGAGATTGCAGCTTCAACGTTGCTGAAGCTGTTCATGTTCTTGATCTCAACGATTGGCGTTGGGATGGGCTCGCCGTCTGGTTGTGCGACGTGAAGGTTCACGTTTGCGTCACATCGCAGGCTGCCTTCCTGCATGTTGCAGTCCGAGACACCGATGAACGTCAGCAGAAGCCTTAGCTCTTCCAAGTATCGCCTCGCTTCGACGGCCGAACGGATGTCGGGTTCGCTAACAATTTCCAGCAGCGGTGTTCCGACTCGGTTCAAATCAACTCGACTGCCTTTGCCAGAACCGGTTTCGTCGTGCATGTTCTTGCCGGCGTCTTCTTCGAGGTGAGCTCGAATGATGCCGACTTTTGTCTGTGTGTTTTCATCAATATCGACATTCAGCCAGCCCGAATAGCTAAATGGCAAATCGTACTGACTGATTTGGTAGGCGGTTGGCGAGTCCGGATAGAAGTACTGTTTGCGATCCCACTTCGTGAAGTTTGCAATCTGACAATTAAGAGCCAACGCGGTTCGAATGGAAAGATCGAACGCGCGGCGATTCATGACGGGCAGGGTGCCGGGCAAGCCAAGGCATACCGGGCACGTTTGAGTGTTGGGGTTGTCAGGATTGAATTTGTTGACGCAGCCGCAAAAAAGCTTGCTGTTGGTTTGTAGCTGAACGTGAACTTCAAGGCCGATGATGGTTTCGTACTGCATTGCTTCACCGCCCTTCCAAGCCGAGTTCAAGCATCCGTGCGGAACGAAACAGCTTCGTCTCTTCGAATGCCGGGGCCGTAAGCTGAACGCCAATTGGCAGGCCGTTGGGGTCGGTCCCCGCGGGAATAGAAATCGCAGGCAAGCCAGCAAGGTTTGCACTGATCGTGTAGATGTCGCTGAGATACATGGCGAGCGGGTCGTCAACGAGTTCACCAAGTTTGAACGCGGGTGTCGGTGTCACTGGCGAGAGGATGGTGTCGACGGTTTCGAACGCGGCGTCGTAGTCTTGCCGGATCAGACGGCGTACTTTCAAGGCCTTGTTGTAGTACGCGTCGTAGTAGCCAGCAGACAGCGAATAGGTTCCCAGCATGATGCGTCGTTTGACTTCGTCGCCGAATCCTTCTGCTCGACTGGTCGCATAGAGATCAACGAGGTCGTTGTATTCTTTGGCTCGCTTGCCGTAATGAATGCCGTCGTACCGAGCGAGGTTGCTGGAGGCTTCAGAGGGAGCGATGAGGTAGTACGCGGCGACGGAATACTTCGAGTGTGGAAGCGAAACTTCCGTCACCGTCGCGCCTGCCGATTTGTAGGCGTCGAGTGCGGCTTCGAATCGGATTCGAACCGAATCGCTCAGGCCCTCGACCATGTGTTCTTTGGCGACGCCGATTCGCAGGCCGCTAAGCGGTTCATCAATGTCGGACGTGTAGTTGGGGACTTCGCAATCGACGCTTGTTGAGTCGCGTTCGTCGTAACCTGCCAGCACGTTGAGTAGCTGTGCGGCTGAGGTGACGTCTGTTGCGAAGGGACCAATCTGGTCAAGCGAACTTGCGAACGCAACCAATCCATATCGCGAGACACGACCGTATGTTGGTTTCATTCCAACAACCCCGCAGAACGCAGCCGGCTGGCGGATTGAACCACCGGTATCACTTCCAATCGATAGCGGTGTAAATCCAGCAGCAACGGCTGCGGCAGAACCTCCACTCGAGCCTCCGGGGGATCGCTCTGTATCGACCGGGTTGCGTGTTGGGCCGAAGGCGGAGTTCTCTGTGCTGGAACCCATGGCAAATTCATCGAGGTTCGTCTTCCCGATGATAATCGCGCCAGCCGCTTTCAGCTTTGCGACAACATGCGCGTCGTATGGCGGCACGAACCCGTCCAACATCCGGCTGGCACAGGTTGTCGCCATGCCTTCTGTGCAGACGTTGTCTTTGATGGCGACTGGTACGCCAGCAAGTGGTCCAAGCACTTCGCCGTTTGTACGGCGTTGGTCAATCGCTTCCGCCTGCGTAAGTGCGGCTTCGACATCGGTTGATAGGAACGCGTTGATCTCGTCGTCGCGAGACTTGATCGCATCAAAGCAGTTGGTGACAGCCTGGGCTGAAGTGATGGAGCCGCTGGCGATGTCCGCGATAAGTTTGGAACTGGACATCGCTAGCTGCCGCCCTTCTTCAGGATGTCAGGCACGAGGAAACACTCGCCGTCGGTAGCAGGCGCGTTTTGCAGAGCCTCTTCGCGTGAGATGGACTCACGGACGTCGTCAGTACGAAATCGGTTATTGAGCTCGATGGCGTGCACCATGGGCTGAACGTCGTCTGTGTTCACTTCGTTAAGAACCTCAACGTAGTCGAGGACTTTACTCAGTTGTTCCGTCATTGCTTGAGCCTCGGCGTCCGACATCTTCAGCCGCGCAAGCTCCGCGACATGGTTGACTGTTTTGGCGTCCATATTCAGTCTCTTGGAGTGGGGCAAACGTAAGCGATGCGTAGCCGTTGGGAAGTGTGTCTTCTACTCGGCATCTGACCGGCGCAAGACCATGACCGAACATTCGGCGTGGCGGATGACTCGTTCAGCGACACTGCCAAGCACCATCCGTTTCACACCGTGGTAGCCATGCGACGGTATCACGATTAAATCTGCAGAAACACGTTTGGCGTAGTCGGCAATCTCAAGGCCCGGTGTTCCATGAAGCACAGCGGTCTTAGCGACACTGAACGAAGCTGTCAGTTCAAGTAACTGCTTCTGAACGAGGTCTTCGCGGTCGACTTCGGTCAGGTCATCAACTTCCATCGTCGGTGTGATCCGACCGAGTGGAAACAGTACATGAATGCAGTGGACGTCTCCGCCAAACGCACTCGCCGATTCGAGTGCGCCTTTGGATTCGCCGGAGAAATCGACAGGAACGACGATTGTCTTCGCTTTGAAGCTCATGTCGCTACTTCGACGCCTTGATGGCTGACAAGTACTTGTTGAGTTCCTCTTTGACCTTTGGAGCCAGCAGGATCAGGCCAATCATGTTCGGGAAGACCAAAGCCAGAATCATCGCGTCTGAAAACTTGATAACCGCATCAAGTTTGGCGGATGCCCCGATGATAATGAACACGAGGAAGAGCAGCTTGAAGGTCAGGTCAGCGGCTTTCGACTTACCGAACAAGTATTTCCAAGACTGCATCCCATAGTAGGACCATGAAATCAGTGTAGAGAATGCGAAGAGGACGATGGCCACTGTCAGGACATGTGGGAACCATGGAATCTTCGACGCGAATGCCGCAGACGTCAGATCAACACCGCCTAAGGCAGCACTGCCGTCTTCCATAATGACGCTCTTCGACGCGTCCAGGTTGCCGTACTTAAACGCAGGTACGCCTTCTGCGTTTGTGCCATCGATGTTGAAGAAAACAATGACAAGCGCGGTCATCGTGCAGATGACAACTGTGTCAATGAACGGTTCTAACAGTGCGACAATTCCCTCGGATGCTGGGTACTTGGTCTTAACCGCAGAGTGGGCGATGGCCGCTGAGCCTGCTCCAGCTTCGTTCGAGAAGGCAGCTCGCTGGAACCCAACGATGAGGACTCCGGCCAAGCCGCCGAGTCCAGCAGCTGGAGTGAACGCTTGCGAGATGATTTGCGACACGGCTGTACCGATGTGCTGAATGTTCATCGCGATAATTGTGATGCATGCCAGGACGTACATGACCGCCATGAATGGGACGATCTTCTCAGTCACGCTGGCGATGCGTTTGATGCCCCCGATAATCACGATCCCAACGAGGACTGCCAGGACAGTTCCGATAATGAAGCCAGTGCTTCCCTCGAGGCCGGGTGCCATTTCTGCCAGCTTTGCGTCTAAGCCGTAGACACTATTCAGTTGTTTGGCGGCTTGGTTCGACTGGAAGGCGTTTCCGCCACCGAAAGAGGCTCCTACGCAGAGGACTGCGAACAGAGCACCCAATGCAGTCCCAAGCGGGGCCAGACCTCGGTCTTGGAGGCCCTTCTTTAGGTAGTACATCGGTCCGCCGTAGACGGTTCCGTCTGGATCCACATCGCGGTACTTAACACCGAGCGTACATTCGACGAATTTTGTACACATGCCAAGCAGGCCGCACATGATCATCCAGAATGTGGCTCCGGGTCCCCCGGTCGCAATCGCAACTGCAACGCCGCCGATATTGCCCAAGCCAACAGTTCCGGATACAGCGGTGGCCAATGCCTGGAAGTGACTGACTTCGCCCTCGCCCTCGTCGCGGATGGTGTCCACAACATCGCCGTCGACCACATTCACGGACGTTGTGGTGATCGGTTCATTTCCACCTTCCAGCTCGTCGTACTTGCCACGAACAACGTTAATCGCGAGTGGGAATCGTCGAATGTTGACAAAAGCAAAGTAGATCGTGAAGAACAAAGCTCCGCCGACGAGGATGAACAGGACAAGCGGGGCTCCCGTACCGGGGATGGAATAAGTAACGAGCGCTTCCCACTTCGTTGCGATGGGGTCGAAGGCCTCGTCAATCTTCTCGTCCAGCCCAATTGTCTCCGCGTCTTCAGCGTCACTCGCTGGGCTTTCTTCAGAAGAATCACCGTCCTGTGCGAAGGCTGTTGCGGCTACCGTTGGCAGCGGGAAGTTCGTCGCTTGGGCGGAATCGATGCCGCATGTTGCCGTAAATAACAGCACGAATCCGAGTACTCTTGATGCCATTCCGGGGAGCCTTCTCTTTCGAAATCGGGAAAGGGGGAGCGTGCGTTCGAATATACCCAGCAAGGGTTTACGACGAAACCCGCAGGCTTTGAAATGTTTTTCGACAATTAAAACAGTTTTAGTTGTCGAAAAGTTTTGCGGTGCGTACGATCACGGCAGTTATGAACCCAAAGATTGAAGATCGAGATCGGCAGTTTGTTCGGACCCTCCAAGGTCTTGGGCCGGTGTCGGTCAATGAACTGTGCGAAGAGCTCGGCGTGACAGCAACGTCTGTTCGCCAGCGACTCAACCGTCTTCAAGCAGGTGGTCTTGTTGAGCGGGAGAAGATCTCGCATGGGAGAGGCCGGCCGGTCCATCGATATCGGGTCACGGATAGCGGGCTTCAGGCACTTGGAAGCAATTACGGTGACTTGGCCGTTCTATTGTGGTCTGAGCTCACGTCGATTGAGCACGAGCCAACTCGAGAGCAGGTATTTAGCAACCTCCGGCGGAAGATGGTCGATCGCTTCGGCGGTGCGGGAGGCGATGGCAGTCTTACATCGCGGGTTCAGCGACTGGCTGATTCCCTTGGGTCGGCGGGAGTGGAAGTCGGGGTTACGGTAGATGCGGATGGAGGGCTACCTGTCTTGAAGGGGTGTTCCTGTCCGTATCCAAGTATCTCAACGAAGGACGATTCAATTTGTCAGCTAGAGACCGAAGTGTTTTCTGCTGTGCTTGGCGCGGATGTTGAGTTGAAGACGCGATGCGTGGACGGGCATTCGTGCTGCGAATTTGCCGTCTCTGAGAAAGAATGAAACATGCATTTCAGCGGCGTTTGCAAAGGGATTTCGGACTGATACAGTTGCCGGCGGTTGCTGTAACAAACGTTGTTGAAAGAAGTTGAGGCAAGGAAATGACTTGGATCGAAGGACGATTCGAAGAGAACGTCATCACGACGACCATGGAACAGGCGATGAACTGGTCCAAGCAGTCAAGCATCTGGCCAATGACTTTTGGCTTGGCTTGCTGTGCGATTGAGATGATGGCCGTTGGCGCTAGTCGCTACGACTTGGACCGATTCGGTGCAGGAGCATTCCGGGCGACGCCGCGACAAGCGGATTTGATGATTGTGGCCGGAACAGTGACGTTCAAGATGGCCAGCCGAGTTCGTCGGCTCTACGAACAAATGCCAGACCCGAAGTACGTCATCGCTATGGGTGCTTGCACCGTCGGTGGCGGACCGTACTTCAAGCACGGCTACCACGTCGTTAAGGGTGTGGACCTTGTGGTCCCAGTCGATGTTTATGTTCCGGGTTGTCCTCCACGACCAGAAGCATTGCTCGAAGGGATCATGCGGATTCAGGACAAGATCAAGAGTCGCAAGACTGTAACCAAGGGCGAGGCCGTTTTGCCGGTTCCTCACCACAGTGGCTACGCCGCAATTAACGTTTGACCGGTAGGCCCGCCTAGGTGGGCCTCACAACCGAATCGGTTCGCTCTGCGAACCCTACAGCAACCAAAGAAGTACAATGAGCAGCATTTTGAAGATCAGCGACTTGCACGTCGCAGTGGAAGGTACGCCCATCCTCAAGGGTGTAAACCTTGAAATTAACCAAGGTGAAGTCCACGCTCTGATGGGCCCGAACGGATCTGGCAAGAGCACGCTAGCGTACGCTCTGGCTGGCCACCCGTTCTACGAGATCACCGGCGGTTCGGTTGAGATCGATGGTGTTGAGATTAACGAGCTCGATCCGAACGAACGCGCTCGCCTCGGGATGTTTCTCGCCTTCCAGTATCCAGTGACGATCCCCGGTGTGAAGGTTGCTGACTTCCTGCGTCACGCGGTGTCGAATATCAAGAACCCTGAGCGTAAAGAGGGTGAAGCGTTGATGGGCATGCGTGAGTTCCGCAAGGAACTCAAGTCTCGCATGGAAGAACTTGGCATGGACACCGAGTTCGCTCGAAGATACCTCAATGATGGCTTCTCCGGCGGCGAGAAGAAGCGAATGGAGATTCTGCAGCTCGCCATGTTGCAGCCAAAGTTCGCCGTCCTCGACGAAACAGATAGTGGCCTCGACAGCGATGCTGTAAAGGTTGTGAGCGAGGGCATCAACAAGCTGTCCGGTCCGCAGATGGGCGTTCTAATTATCACGCACCATGAGCGACTGCTCGAGTTCAACCCACCGCAGTACACACACGTGATGCTTGCCGGTCGAATTGTTGAAACCGGCGACAAATCACTTGCTGCAGATCTTCACGAAAATGGTTATGCCGGTGTCCGAGCACGACATCCGGAAGCCGCTGCTGAAGAGACGCAGGAAGAAGCAGTCAGCGCTAGCTGATAAACCTGGAACATGTAGGTCAGGTTCTGCCTGACTTCCGCATACTGTCAGGCAAAGCCTGGCCTACGGGAGACGACGATGTCTACAGACGTCAAAGAAGATCCGGATATTGGCGATTACAAGTATGGCTTCCACTACCCGGAAGACGACTACGCGTTCAAGAGCCGCAAGGGTATCGACGCGGAAATGGTTCGCCAGATCTCTGAGATGAAGAACGAACCGGGTTGGATGACAGACTTCCGTCTGCGTTCGTTGGAGATCTTTGAATCCCGTCCGATGCCCAATTGGGGTGCCGACCTGTCGGGTATCGATTTCCAGGACATTTTCTACTACGTCAAAGCTTCAGAGAAGCAGGAACGATCGTGGGATGACGTCCCCGACGACATCCGCAAGACGTACGACCGCTTGGGCATTCCCGAAGCAGAAAAGAAGTTCTTGGCGGGCGTGAAGGCTCAGTACGAATCGGAAGTTGTCTACGGCAGCTTGCAGGAAGATCTCGCCAACCAAGGCGTTCTCTTCACTGACACCGACTCGGCACTGCGTGATCATCCAGAGATCTTCCGAGAACACTTCGGCACGATCATCCCGCCGGAGGATAATAAGTTCGCTGCGTTGAATTCGGCTGTCTGGTCGGGTGGATCGTTTATCTACGTGCCACCGGGCGTGAACATCGAATTCCCTCTACAGGCGTACTTCCGTATCAACACGGAGAACATGGGGCAGTTCGAACGAACCCTCATCATCGTCGATGAAGGTGCGAACATTCACTATGTCGAAGGCTGTACGGCTCCGACTTACAGCAGCGACAGCCTGCACTCGGCAGTTGTTGAGATCATCGTTAAGAAGGGCGGACGAGCTCGCTATACGACGATTCAAAACTGGTCGAACAACGTTTACAACCTGGTAACTAAGCGAGCAGTCGCTTACCAGGACGCGACAATGGAATGGGTCGACGGTAACCTCGGTTCCAAGGTCACCATGAAGTACCCAGCCATCTACCTGATGGAACCTGGTGCTCGCGGCGAGACCCTGTCTATCGCGTTCGCGAACGACGGCCAGCATCAGGACGCTGGTGCGAAAATGGTTCACTGTGCTCCGAACACAAGCAGTCGGATCATCTCGAAGAGCATCAGTAAGGGCGGCGGACGTTCCAGCTACCGCGGTTTGGTCAAAGTCGATAACGACGCTGCCAACTGCAAGTCGAACGTACTTTGCGATGCTCTGATTCTGGACTCAGACAGTCGAAGCGACACTTATCCCTACATCGAAGTCGATGAAGAGGACGTCGCCATCGAGCATGAGGCCAGCGTCTCGAAGATCGCAGAAGAGCAACTCTTCTACCTGATGAGTCGCGGAATGACTGAAGCTGAAGCGTCATCAATGATCGTTACTGGTTTCATCGAGCCGCTCGTCAAAGAACTGCCAATGGAATATGCAGTTGAGATGAACCGATTGATCGAACTTCAGATGGAAGGCAGCGTAGGCTAGTCCCGCGTTGTTAGGGCTTGGTTGCGGATATAACTGCGGCAGCCTCGGACCGAAACGTCCGAGGCTTCGCAACCACAACACGCCTGAGTCGCAAAGCGACCGCGGTCGAAGCCTTGCGAAGATCTAACTGTTGCCGCCTAGCGGCTCCGTATAACCCTGACCCGTTTCCCTCGGGTTTGAACCCGAGGCTAACACGTGTCGTCGCTCTGCGACTGATTCGTGGGATTCGCCAGCATGACTACAGCATCCCCAGTTTCTATACCCGGCTTCGATCAGGAGACTTTCGAAGCATTCCTCACAGCACGTAATGAGGCAGACTGGGTTCAGTCTGCGCGTCGTGAAGCTTACGGAATCTTCGAAGAGAAGTACTCGGTCGAACTCGACCCGGAAGAGTGGAAGAGAGTCGATCTTCGAACGTTCCGTCCAGGTAAGTACAGCATTCAATCAGGCGGTTCGGACGCGACGTTCGAAACCCTGATGCAGGACCGTGCTGAGTTCGCCGGAAACATCACACATGTTGACGGTGTTTGCACCGGTAGCAAAGTCGACGAGTCTTTCACGGAAAAGGGTGTGCTGTTCGGCGATCTTAACGTTCTGCTCGAACAGCATCGCGAGTTGCTCGAGCCGATCCTGATGAAGAAGGCTGTGCAGGTTGGAACCGACCGGTTCTCTGCTTGGCACGCCGCGTTCCGCACAGGTGGAACCCTTCTTTACGTCCCACGAAATGTTGAGCTGAAGCAACCACTGCACAGTCTCATCGCTCTCGCAACAGACGGTGCTGCCGACTTCAGCCACACGCTGGTCATCCTGGAAGACGGCGCTTCAGCAACGCTGCTTGAGGAAACCGTTTCTGCATCGCCCGATATCAAGGGCCTTCACATCGGAGCTGTTGAGCTTCTAGTCGGGCAAGGGGCTCACCTGCGATATGTCCAGCTGCAAAACTGGAATCAAAAAACTTATCACATCGCTCACCAAGCTGGCCGTGTTGCCAAAGACGGTTACATGCAGTGGACCGTCGGTGGGATCGGCTCAAAGCTCTCACACCTCCATCAGGACGTACATCTTGATGGACCCGGTGCACAGGGACAGGTCAACGGGGTAACGTTCGCCACCGAGCGTCAAACGATCTCGTATTACACCCAGCAAACTCACCACGCTCCAAACACCAACAGCGACCTTCTGTACAAAGAAGTTCTCCGCGACCAGGCCAAGGTCGTGTGGCGAGGCATGATCAAGGTCGACAAGATTGCTCAGCAAACGGACGGATACCAAAAATCTGACGCCATGATGCTCAGCCCGGACGCTCGCTGCGATGCGATTCCTGGGTTGGAGATCGAAGCTGACGACGTCCGCTGTACACACGGAGCCACGACCGGTCGAGTCGATGAGACTCAGATATTCTATGCGATGGCTCGCGGCATGACTAAGTTTGAAGCGATGCACATGATCGTGGAAGGCTTCTTCCACCAAGTCTACGACCGCATCCCGGTCGAGATTGTGCGCGAGACGCTTAGTCAGGCGGTCGAACGCAAGCTTGGGATTGAACGCATCACCGAGGTGTAGTTTGGATCCGTAAACGGAATCGGTTCAATCCGGTACGTTTCACTGGATACCTGATCTGAAACTGGTCTGAATAACGGTCATTGCGGCACGCCCTCCCGCGTTCGCAAGAACTACGAAACGGAAGCAAAGTCATGTCCGCCATGGAACAAGTCGCAACACTCGCCGAACTCAAAGAAGCTGGTCAGCTGGTTGTTGAGATTGACGACTATCCTGCAGTGCTGGCTTTGGTGGACGGCAAAGTCTACGCGATCGAAGACACTTGCTCGCACGATCAACAACCGCTTGGGGAAGCAAAAGTCGAAGGCAAGGAGATCACTTGCCCGCGACACGGTGCTCGCTTCGACGTAACCACTGGCGAGGCGCTTTGCATGCCAGCGACAGGGGCGATCCAAACGTTCGACATTGAAGTTCGGGGCGAGAACATTTTTGCCGGGCCAAAGGGAACCGGTGCAACATCGGCTGAGGAGAAGAGTGCCGAAGGTGCTTCATTACCGATCGCAAGCGCGGTTCCGTCACTGCCGGCTGTTCCGCAAGAAGTGAGCAGCGGTCCTGTCCTCAACCAAGAGGCTGCGGACGTCGATCTAATCGAAGCTTTGAAGCAGGTCATTGACCCAGAGCTGATGATTAACATTGTGGATCTCGGTTTGGTTTATAACGTCGAGCAGCAAGACGAAGGCAAGGTTGCTGTCGACATGACGCTGACAAGTCCTGCTTGTCCGGCTGGTCCACAAATTATTCAGCAATCAAAGATGGCGCTTGAACGGCTTGATGCTGTGACCGAAGCAGAGATCACTCTCACGATGACTCCGCCTTGGACACCTGAAAGAATGACAGACGATGCTCGCGATCAGCTTGGCATTTTCTAAGACGTCGCAACGCGCGCACTGCTTGCGAATTCGTCAAGGCAAATTTGAAAGCTATTGCCGACATTCGCTACATGTCTGTATTCGATGTTGAGGCGATTGCGTTTTTGATTGTGGTGAGTACATTGGGCAGTCCCGTCGCGGAAGTAGCTAACGAGGAAGTCAGCCCGATGATGCAGCACGACGAATCGCTTCTTGCTCGACACACAACACGCTGGTTGATTGAAGCTCAGGGAAACTGACTTTCTCGCCGTCGAGTTTCGAAATTCGACGTTTGCGTACTCACTTGTGTCGGGCCCCACACAGGAATTGTCCGTGACTAAAACGATCACGTCTGCTGCCGAGCTTGTTCTCTCTACTACGAACTGGCTCGATGAGAGTTCGAAGATTCGAACTTGCTGTGACCTGCGGCTTTCAATCAATCAGCTCACAACACATCACTGGAAGATGCGAGCTGACCTCGTTCAGTTTCCCCGACTGGGTGTTTGTGGAATCGGGTTGTGCAGAACCAAGATGGAAGAGCTTGGGTTCGCCCGATCGCTTGAGTTTCTCAAGAAGTCGGGTTTGAAGGCAACTAGTCTCTCTTTCGCCGGCGGATTCGCTGGTGCCAACGGCATGGGATTCAAGTCGGCATTAAAGGACGCTGGACGGGCCGTTAAGCTGGCCAGCATGGCCGGTGCCGACGTCTTGGTTGTGACGACGGGGGATCGCGGGACGCACACCGTCAAACACGCGATGCGAAACGCTCGACATGCGATGCGGAAGCTGGCTGACTACGCTGCAAAATACGGTGTCAAGATCGCACTGATGCCGATGCGACCGACCGGAACGCGAAACCTTTCGATGTGTTCCTCGCTTGACGACGCTCTCGAAGTTCTCGGGCGAGTGAACCACCCGTTCCTGAAGCTTGCGTTCCACACGTTTCATCTCGGCGATACGCCGGACCTACTGACGAGAATCCCAGAGATTGCCCCGCACGTTGCCTCCGTTCACATCAGTGATCTCGATTGTCCAAAAGCATCTGCGTACGACCAAAAGAAGCCGGGCGACGGCAAGTTGAACCTGCCAGGAATTGTCAAAGCCTTTGACGACGCTGGCTACCGCGGTGCTTATGAGCTGAATATCTGGTCAGAACGTCTATGGAAATCTGACTACAGCACTTTGCTGGGCGGTTGCGTTCGTTATCTTCATGAACAGGTACTGCAGCCCACAAACTCTGTTTCGTGATGACCCCCAATGGAATCGGTTCAAGCCAGCGTCGCTGACAACGACGAACAATTCGAGCCGTGTCCTACACCCCTTTCGTGGCAGGACGTACTCAGGCAGTTTGGCGAACAAAGCCAGCGATGGTCGGTGACTGTTAATGAAGCCGAAGTGCATGGCCGGACGATTGGCGAAGGACCGCCGCTTGTCTTCGTGAATGGCTTAATGGGTGATCTGCATCTGCAGAGCCTGACCGTCTGGGTTCTCAAAGAAGAATTCCGTTGCGTGCTTTTCGACTGGCCAAGCAAGCTGCCGCAAACTTCACCAGCGGCGCTGGCTGATTATGTGACGAGTGTCGCGAACGAACATGCCGGGGACCAGTTTTCCATCTTCTCAACGGGTGCCGGTTGCATGGCCGCTTTGCATGTGATGCAGCGGTACCCAGACCGGATTCGAAAAGCCATTCTTCACGGGGCGTTTGCGAAGTGCGACTTGTCTTTTCCTGAACGACTGGCGGCTCGCTTCGGGAGTTTCCTCCCGGGCACACTTGGGTGGCTACCTGGTGTTGTTCGAATTCTGCAGCAGAACCATCGGCCGTGGTTCCCGCCCTTTGATCAGTCTCGGTGGTCTTTCGCAGAAGCAAATTTGTCATCGACGCCGATTAGTCGATTGTCTCGCTTGTCGTTGATGCTGAAACAGTTCGATTTCACCGCTGACCTGGAGTCACTGAAAACACCCCTCATGTTGGTTCGATGTGAAGGTGACAGTCCTCTTCAGTCCTCGGCGCAGGATCAGCTTGAAGCGAAGCTGCCCCATGCTGAAGTGGAATGGCTGCACACCTGCGGACGGCTCGCTTTTCTGACGCACCCACACCGCCTCAAGAAGATCGTTAAGTCGTTTCTTGAAGCGTAGAGCTACCTTCTTGCACGATCGCAGATCGTCCATGCGCTTGAACTTCGTCGTCGGCCTTGTTCAGATTGCTGGAACTAACGCAGTTTCTGGTTCAAACCTCAATCGCAAGAGAACGCAACATGGTTCCCGACCTTCCCGAACCACTGGATGTTATCGCCGTCGGCGCACATCCGGATGATGTGGAAATCGGGTGCGGTGGTACGCTCGCGAGTCTTGTGAAGCAAGGCTACCGAGTCGGCATTGTTGATTTGACTGATGGAGAACCGACACCCCTTAGCCCGGGGCCGGATGTTCGACTGGCCGAAGCAAAGAAGGCCGCCGAGATTCTTGGTGTCGCTGTGCGAGAGACGCTTGGGTTTTCGAACCGACGTCTGTTCGATCATTTTGAGGTGCGCGTCGAACTGGCAAAGATCTTTAGGCGATATCGTCCGAAGCTGGTGCTGGGGATCGCAGACAAGACACCGCTGGCTTCACCGGACCATTTGCAAACTGTCCAGATTACAGACGCGGCCGTGTTCTATTCCCGGCTGACGAAGTGGGACGAACAATTTGATCATCTTCCGGTGCATCGCGTGACGAATCAGATGTGGTACCCTCTTGGGTTGACCAAGCTGCCAGAGCGGTCTTCCGACCGGTTGATCGTGGATATTTCGAGTACAATCGACCTAAAATTGCAGAGTGTTAAGGCTTACGAGACCCAATTCGGACAACGAGAAGATCGGATTGTCCGACTTGTTGAGTCTCAAAGCGTTACAATTGGTGCCGCTGCTGGGTTTGATGCGGGGGAAGTGTTTTACACACTCAATCCCGTCGGAGTCACCGACCCGGTGTCAGTCTTATGTGAAACAGAGAAGTAACAGTCGCACATTGTGCGGTTGAGGTATCAGATGTTTTCAGTTCGAACCGGTTACGTCAGCATCACCGGAAACTTCAGAGAGAACAATGAAGATTCCGGCGTCGTCGACCCGCAAAAGCGGTTCTTCATCGTCGCCGACGGTATGGGCGGTCAGAGCGCTGGCGAAAAAGCGAGCGCGATGGCGGTGGAGTTGATTCCGCAAAAGCTCGAACAACTCATCAATTTCGATGCCGACGATGCAAATAAGGCTGCCGGCAATATCGACGCTGCGATTGAACACGCCAACTCTGAGATCATGGCGTTGGGTGAAGTCGACCCTGAAGCGCGGAACATGGGCACCACGGTTGTCTTCCTGGTTCAGGCAGGCGGAAGCTTCCTAATTGGTGGTGTCGGTGATAGCCGAGTTTACATGCTTCGCGATGGTGAACTCACGCAACTGACACGCGATCATTCTTTGACTCAGGCATTGCTGGAAGCGGGAACCATTACCGAAGAAGAAGCAGAGAACCATCGCTACAAGAACGTTCTGTATCGATACCTCGGCGCGAAGGAAGGCGGCGGCGGTTCAGATCCGAAGGACATCAAGCCGCAGGCTGGCGATCGGTTCCTCTTGTGCTCGGACGGTGTCACCGACGGTGCAGAGGACGATGTGATTCTCGGTGTTTTGACTTCGTCGGACGACCCGCAGGAAGTCGCTCAAAAACTGGTAGAAGCTGCTCAGGAAGGCGGCTCTCGCGACAACATCACAAGCCTTGTGCTGTTCGTTGACTGATTGACCGAATCCCGGCTTTTGCCACCTGGCCTTGCATCAACTCGGCGTCGCTTCGACGCCCGGTGGGCGTTTATCGAAACGTGCTGGAGGTTTGTCCCATCCTGCGCGATAATCGTTCGCGTGTTGGTGGCTCGTTTCGAATGAAAAGGCTTTGCTATGTCGAGAACTGCATTTCTGTTGTCGCTGTTGGTGTTCGCAATGGTTGTCCCCGCATTTGGCCAAGAGGCGGATGAAGCTCAGGTCAGGGCGAAACAAATTCAGAAGCAACTGGAACAACAAAAGCGAGAACTCGCGAAAGCACGGGTCGAAGCCGAGCAAGCGATTCGGCGGGCGAACCAGGAGGTAATGGAAGCGCGCGAAGCTGCGGAGATGGAACGCCGCCGCGCGGAAGAAATGGTAAACCGGGTTCGTCGCGAAGTCGAAGAACAGGAACGCCGGCGAGCAGAGGAGGAAAAGCGTGAGCACGAGCTTCATGAAGAGCACGAACGGTTTATGCACCGAGTGAACCATCTTCGCGAAGCACACGAAATGCTGATGGAAGCCGGCGAACGCAGGCTGGCAAACGCCGTTGAAGAACGCATTGGCCAGTTGGAAAGAGAGTTCGAGCAGGAACATCGCGAACGTGAGCGAAACCACGAACGTGAAGCCAACGAACGGGAACGTGGGAATCGTGATCGCGAAGAAGGGCGAGAACGCGAAATGCAAGAGCGAGCGGAACGTCGTGAACAAGCTGAACGGCGGGAGATGGAGCGACGCGAACGACAACCCCGGGAACGCGAAGGCAGTCGACGCCAAAGACCCGACCAGCGAGAGGGCCGACGCTCCGACCAGGAGGGGAGACAAGGTCGCGAACGCGATGTTCGAGTCGAGCGAGCCATCGATGAACTGCAGGAACGACTGGAAATGATGCGTCGAGAACTGCAGGAGATTCGAAACAGGCTGGGACGATAATGGGTTCTCTCCTAAGTCTTCGCTGTCTCATTCTACTGATGCCGCTACTTGTGCTCGGTATGCCGTCGCGCGGGTGGGCGCAGGCTGAACGGGTTCCGGTCACCTTCCCGGAAGTCGGCGAACGCGAGTTTGTTGTCGATAAAGCGAATCTGTTGACGTCTGCTCAGGAGCAGCGGATTCGTTCTGTCGCAGATGACTTGCTGACGCGAACGTCTCGGCCGTTGCTTGTTGTGACCGTTGAGTCGATGGCTGCTCACGGCGGAAGCGGTATGTCGATTGAGCTGTTCACGCGATATTTGTTCGGTCAGCTTGGGCTGGGGCGAGACGACGGCCGCGATGGTAACCGTGGCATGTTGCTGTTGGTGTCTCGGCAAGATCGGAAGGCTCGAATTGAACTTGGGGCCGACTGGCCCGTCTCTGCTGATCGAAAAGCCGAACAGATTATGAGTCGAGCAATCATTCCCCGTTTTCGACGTCAGGATTTTGGTGGTGGGATAGTCGCGGGTGCCGAAGCTTTGGCGAAGTTGGCTCAGGCTCCGAATTCGCGACCAGCGGAAGCCGCGACTCCCCCCGGCAACGTGAGTTCCGACTATCCAGATGTTGATCAGTACTACGCCGATCGGACTTCGGGCTCATCAGGAATTGGTGGCGGCCTATGCTGTTTTCTGCTTCCGGTGTTTCTCATCCTGCCGCTGCT
>JBGCDN010000283.1:0-9068 GCA_045105495.1 Planctomycetaceae bacterium | reverse complement strand
CTTCGCCCCGGCAACATCGGCTTCAATTTCTGGCACCTCATCAGGCGGCGGAGGCAGCGTCACACCGAGAATATTCTCCGACACCCAAACACCTCGCGTAATCGGTGATGTATCAACCCCATTCGCGCTGACGGTTAGGACGCCGGCCATCCCAAGCACACCGCCGCGTTGCTTGTTGCCGGCGAGGCTGACTTTTTGGAACCCGTCTGCCAGACGCAACGATTTCTCTTCTGGCAGGCGATAGAGCTTAGCCAGTTTCTTGTCGACGAAGGTGTAGTCGGCGTCGACAAAATCCGTGACTGGGCCGTTTCTCTCCAGTAAATCGCGGAAGAACAACCGAGCTTCTTCTTTCATCGATGCAGGTAGGTTCTCTGCGTAGTAATCACGATTCGACTGACGCGGTGGTGGCAGGTTTCCGATGTCTCGCAGATTGAGCCAGCTGTCGAGGAATCCGGTTACGAACTCGGAAGACCGCTCGTCAGCCAACAAGCGTTCGATTTGCTTCAGCAGCTCAGTTTCGGTGGCGAGAGACTCTGCGGCGGCCAGTAGCTCGTCGTCAGGTGGCCCGGCCCACAAAGCGTATGAGAGTCGTGATGCCAGATCGAATGGGCCAAGTTGTTTGTCTTCGCCTTCGGTAATCTCGCTGAGATACAGAAACGACGGCGAGCACAAAATCAGTTTCAACGTATCGAGAGCAGCCTGTCTCGGAGTTGCATCATCGGCTCGGCGCTGTTCGAACATCGTTTTGATTTGACGCCGATCGAGTTCGTTTAACGGACGTCGGTATGCTCGTCGAGCAAACGTGAAGAGTTGTTCTAAAGCCTGATCTGGCTGGAACCCCTTCTCGCCGAAGACAGCCACTTCTTCGTTCCCGCCATTCGGTTCAACAATCGGGCCGTGCACTTTCACTTCGCCAATTTTAATGTGAGGCAAAGCCCCGTGGCGAAGAATGTGAGATCGAGTGACGCCATCACGGAAGCCTTTGTCTTTGAACTCGTCCTTGTACCGCTTATTCACCTGAATCACAGACGCCCGAGATTCATACGGGCCGTTGGGGAAGATGAATCGCGGCGTCTGACCAGCTTCCAACCAGACTCGAAACTTCAACCACTCTGGCTTCTCGTCAGGAACAATCGTCGATGCGAGGATCGGCTCGATCGCCTGCGGATAGTGAATGTGGCCTTTCGTCGCATCGCCCGGCACGACGGCGATTTGGAAGGGCTCAGAAAAATCGATACGAAAAATCTTCGGGTCGTAGTGCGTGTCCCGATGCATCGCCTGCGCGTGGACTTCGATGTCGTAGAGTCCGGATACGGGGACACCTTCGAGGAAGTCTTCAATGTGACCGTAGCCACCCTGTCGCGTGTCCGTATTTGGCTGTTCGTAAAGACACAGAAACTTGTATTTGAAGACACTTCGGTGGGAACCAGAAAGTTCTTCATACTGCTTGAAGTTGTCAGTGAAGTGCCACGACTTCGGTTCCATCTGTTCTTTGCCAAGCCGAGCATCCACAAGTCTGTGAGCAGCCTGGAAATATTGGTCCAGCAGGAATCCGGACGTCACCAGCGATTCGCCAATGTTGTCCATGTGGAGGGTGGTTTGTTCTTTTGGGAAATCTGCAGTCAGGCCCAAAGTGTCAACGCGACGGTCAAACAGGGCGGCAAGCGTATTTTCATACTCACGATTCGACAGCCGACGCATCACGGTTCGACCACCGGTACTCGTAATGCGGTCTCTGGCGTCAACAATGCTGGCTCGCAGCGACTGAACAACCGCGACGCGCTCGTCATCGGTTGGCTGATCTGCATCCTCCGGCGGCATCTCTTTCAACGTGACCTGATCGATAATCTCGTCAGCAGTGATTAGCTGCTGTTCAGATTGAAACGGGAACGCCAGAGATTCGAATTCACGATCGCCTTCGGCCGCATCTTTGCTGTGGCAATCAAGGCAGTACTTGCCGAGGAACTTCGTAACAGAGGACGCAGCATCCTGTGCGAAGATCATGTTGCAGGACGTCAGGCTGAGACCCACGAACACACATAGCAAACGAACGGTGCTAGTTCGGCCAACCGAAGGTCTCATGCTTGTATCCACATTCTGCTTGATTCGGCCCAACGAAATATGCACAAAGCCAAACATCGCCCATGCGGCGATGGCCACTCCGAACATCCATCCCACACCGCTGCCGCACCCGGTCAAGCGGGACGCTTGTTAGGAGAAGGTTCCGGTGCTAATTCCGAACTTGTCTTTTCTTACGCCCATACGTTGGGCGACGTCGAGTAGTAGGTTGCAGAGCGGAACTTTGCCTGGGCCTTTCGACTTTGCTTTTCGGAACTCGCCACTGTCGTAGCCACCTCCGGCAAGCACGATGGGAAGATCTGTATTCTTGTGTGAATTGGCGTCGCCCATGCCGCTGCCAAAGAGAACGGCGGTCGAATCAAGCAACGTGCTTTCGCCATCTTTGATGTCCGCGAGGCGAGTGAGGAACTTGTTGAACTCCTGTAGCTGGTACTCTTCCAGCGTCAGCAGGTTCTCAACGGCGGACTTGTCGTTCCCGTGGTGAGACAAACCGTGGTACGACTTCTTGATACCAAGGTGCTGCGGCAAGAAGCTTCCGCCGATTTCCAAAGTGGCGACACGAGTCGAATCGGTTTGTAGAGCCAATGCGATGAGTTCATAAAGCAGCGGCAGATCCTGGGCCGTGTTGGTATTTGCAGGCTTGTCGAATGGGGCCTTTGGCTTTGGGGAACCCGCCCATTGCTGCCGAGCATCCAGCCGCTTTTCGACGTCGCGGATGGAAGTGAAGTATTCGTCGAGCTTCGCTTTGTCTTCTTTGTTAACTCGTTTCGACAGCGACTTCGCCTCGTTCAGAACAGAGTCCAAAATCGACGCCTGAAGCGAGTTGGCTTCGACTTTCTTTGCGACGTTTTGCGTTGAGTCCGAAACAAAGAGTTTCTCGAACAGCTCAGCTGGACCGGTGATTGGGGGAACTCGGACGCCTGATCGAGTCCACGACAACTGGCAGCCACCGTGAATGCCACCTTCCGAACCGACAGTCAATGAGGCGAACCGAGTTTGCCGTCCGACTTCGTCCGCGATGAACTGATCGATGGTGACATTGCCATCTGGCCTATGCTTCGATTCGTGATGAAGCACGCCTGAAAGAAACGTGTGAACGGCAAAGTGTCCCCCACGGAGTCCGTGATCAAGCCCTCCGTAAACCGTAAGCTTGTCGCGGTTCGAATCGAGTGGCTTCAGCAACTTCGTTTCTTCAAAGTCCTTGCCGGTCGCCGATGGAAAAAACTCTTCCGTCTGAAACCCAAGCAGGTTACCCACAGCGACAAAACGCTTCGCCCCAACCCCGGCTCCGCGTGTCGTTAGCAACGGTGAGCTGCCACCCACGGCACTAGCCGAAAGTGAGCTCAATGCAGGCAGAGCAAGAGTTCCAGCAACTGAACGGATAACAAAGCGGCGTCTATTGATTGGTGTAGCCATGCCCTATTTTAGCACCAAAACAACGTGCTCCAACAGCAACTTCCAGTTGCATCCGGGTGCGGCAGCCGCATTGGGATGCTGTTTGTTGGATGGATCTTCGACGCTTGGGCGGTTCTGAGAATGTGGTTGCCCGAATGCTGTATGGATGTGCGGATCAGGGCTGATCGCTCTTGGTCGCAGCCCGGGCGTCTTCGCAGAGTGTTCGCATTGCCTTGATGGTTGGATGGGTAGGACGAACCAGCCAGTCGCGTCCGAACAAGTAGCGGCGATCGAGTACGAACCAGATTCTACGGCCGATCACGGAATTCTTATCAAGCTCCAATACGGCTGATTCGACACCCAGTGGGAACCTCGGTTCCACCGCGACGACGTTGTGAAAGTCGATCCAGACATCGCCTGTCAATCGACGAATTCGAATGCGGTCCATAGACAACTGAACCCGACGCATACGGAAGAATGTCACTCCGGTTACACTACCCGCCAACGTCGCAGCCATACCGAGCCCAGTTTGGCCCAGCCATGTCGCGACGATCCCAACACCTATACAGACCAGAGGAAAGAAGTATTTCATCACCCACGTCTGAGGGGACGAAATGAAGTTACTCGTACGCATTGTTCGACTCTGCCCGGGAGTTCGATCATCACAATGTTGCGGATAAGAATCCAACGACGGCTGAAATGCCCGTGGCCCAATTCTCTTCCTGAGTCAGTCCCGATGACTTCCTTGGTTTGAAGCTGTGATCGCCGTCGGTGATCCATTCAAGTTGAATGTTCGGTGAAAGCGTGTAGTCCGCAACTTCATCACGCTTGCCGAAGTTGTCGCGTTCTCCCTGAATGATAAGCGTTGGAATTTGGATCTCGGCCAGATGTTCGGTTCTCAATTTTTCCGGCTTACCAACCGGGTGGAACGGATAGCCAAGGCAGATTAGGCCTGCAGCCCCAACATCGTCGGCGATAAGACTCGCAATGCGCCCGCCCATTGACTTCCCGCCGATGACAGTATTTTCCGCTTCGACTGAATCAACGACCTCACGCCACGATTCAATCAGCCGCTTGGCAGTGTTGGGGGCTTTCTTCTTACCGGTCGTTCGACGTTCGGCCATGTAAGGAAACTCAAACCGAACAACTCGGTAACCCGCATCAGCAATGCCTTCAGCAAACGCATCCATGAACGGAGTATCCATCGCCGCACCGGCTCCGTGAGCAAGGATGACGGTGCAGTTGGACTTGGATGGCCCGTTGGTTAGGAAGTTTGTCATTTTGCGATTGCGATAGAAAAGCCTCTGGGCGTTCGCTACTCAAAAATTGCAGCGACTGTGAGTTCAAACCCTGGCATCAACTCGGTGCTTAGCTCATTAACTGATTGTGTAAGCATGCCCGTTTCGCCAAGCGTGCATTTCGAGGCCGTTTTCCGTCGTGGGTCTACCAGCCAAACTTCGTGGCAGCCTGCGTTCAACCAGTCTTCGGATTTCTCCTGCACGCTGGATGCTGAGTCACTCGGCGATAGGACTTCGACAGCGATGTCTGGAGCACCAGGAAAGAACTGATCGGGCAGTTCGCCTTCGACTCGATCTTTGCGGACGAAGGCCACATCGGGAGCTCGAACGGTGTCTGGGTCCGTTTCGATGACGAAGCCGGTTTCGGCACCGAAGACGAATCCGAGCTGGTTCGCAAGAACGAATTCCCTCAGCGGGCCGGCAATGTTCAGAATTACCCAGCCGTGTTTGCTTCCTGCTGGTGACATGTGATGCAGCTCCCCGCGTACCAGTTCCCAGGGCCCATCGGGTGGGTTCGCGAATAAATCGTCGGCGGTATGTTCGACTGTCGTGGACATGTTGTCTCCCGGTTCGATTGGTCAATCATATCTGTCATCGAGTGTCCGAACCATGCTTTTCGTTGCAGACAAGTTCAGCTGGAACAGCACTGCTGCCGCCGATTAACCACGTTCGCGGCGACTCGGCTTTTTCTGGCTGATCGCCTTCGCCTACACTCCCGAATTCGATCTGGTATCCAACACAACGAACCTCGCCGGGTGCGAGTCGTCTGTTACTGGTGGATGGCGAATTTCCGCCACAACTGCCGTCATACGAAGAACAACGCCATGAGCATTCTGCTGGAACTCAAGAACCGATTCCAAACAGTTCTGTCTGAATTCACTGAAGATCCTGAACAGTACCTCGACATGATTCGAGCGTCCCAGGACACGACGTTCGGCGATTTTCAGGCCAACTTCGCAATGCCGCTAGCGAAGAAGCAAGGCAAGAACCCACGCGATGTCGCTCAGGAAATTTGCGACAAGGTTGATCTCAAGGGTCTCTGCCGAGAACCAGAAGTGGCTGGCCCGGGATTCATTAACCTCAAGCTAAACCAGATGTGGCTGGAATCGCAGATTGGCGAATTATTGGGCGACGATCGATGCGGCGTTGCACCGGTTGAACAGCCTCGGCATTTCGTGGTCGACTACTCTTCCCCCAACGTTGCGAAACCAATGCACGTTGGTCACCTGCGAAGCTCCGTGATTGGCGACGCAACGGCGCGGGTGCTGCGGTTCCTTGGACATAAGGTCACGACCGACAACCATATCGGCGACTGGGGCACACAGTTTGGAATGATCATCTACGGGTATCGAAGCTTCGTGGATAAATCTGCATTCGAACAGAATCCAGTTGCAGAGTTAGCTCGACTTTATCGACTGGTGAATCAGCTGTCGGATTATCACGCCGCAGTGAAGAGCAAGCCTGAACTCGAAGCCGAACTGACAAAGAAAACCGGCTTCCTGGAAAAGCAAGAAGCGGAAGCAGACCCGTCGGACAAGAAAGCGAAGAAGGCTCTCAAAAAGCTGAAGTCAGAGATTGCAACGTTGGGTAGCCAGATTCGATCGGCTGAGAAAACAATTTCTACGATCGAAAGCGACACGGATCTCAAATCGCAGGCCGACGCGCATCCGGACATCGCAGTCAATTCTCGAAACGAAACGGCGAAGCTTCACAAAGGCGATGTAGAAAACCTAGCGTTGTGGAATCAGTTCCTTCCCGAGTGTCTGAAAGAGCTACAGGCTGTTTACGACCGGCTGAACGTCACCTTCGACATGACGCTCGGCGAGAGCTACTACCAGCCAATGCTGGCAGGCGTGGTGGAGAAACTGAAAGCATCTGGCATCGCCGATGAGAGTGACGGAGCGATGTGCGTGTTTGTCGACGGCAACGCCGCACCGTTCATCGTTCAGAAAGCAGACGGCGCGTTTACTTATGGAACAACCGATCTTGCGACCATCGAATATCGGGTCAACGAATTGAACGCCGACGAAGCGCTCTACGTTGTCGATAAGCGACAGTCTGAGCACTTCAATTTGCTGTTTGCGACAGCGGCCAAATGGGGCTTCGATAAAATACGACTGAAGCACATGAGCTTCGGAACCGTCATGGACAAGCATGGCAAGCCATACAAAACCCGATCCGGCGACACCGTCGGGTTGATGGGCCTTCTAGACGAAGCCGTCGCCCGCGCGAGGGTAATTGTGGACGCGAATGATGCGGAGTCACAAAAGTTGAGCGACGAAGAACGGCAGCAGGTTGCTGAGATTGTCGGGCTTGGTGGTGTGAAGTACGCAGACCTGAGACATAGCCGAGACAGCGATTACAAATTCGACTGGGCCACCATGTTGGCCACCACTGGCGACACCGCGACCTACATCCAATATGCATATGCCCGAGTGCGAGGTATTGCGGAAAAAGGTGGTATCGATTCAGAAACTGTAAGTGGTCAGGTTGCTCTCGATCATCCGAAAGAACGGGCTCTCGCTATTCAACTTCTTCAGTTTGGAGACGCGATTCGGGCAACCGCTTCGGACTTCCGCCCCAATCTACTGACCACCTATTTGTTCGCGACAGCTAACCAATTTAGTTCCTTCTACGCCGATTGTCCGGTTCTGAAGGCTGAAGAAGACGCTGTTCGAACCAGCCGATTGCTGCTCTGCGAGCTAACGGCCCGTGTTTTGAAACAGGGCTTGGCACTGCTGGGCATTTCGACCGCAGATCGCATGTAGCCGGTTTTCCCTTGTGTTCGGGCCTCTCAACGGTTCGGCACAACCCGTAAAACTGGTTTCCAACCGATTCCCGGTGATGTCGTTCGGCGCAGAGTCGCCGGTTCCCGGGCGAGTGCTTGAGAATCGGCCAAAAGCAGGGGTATAGTGGCAGGTCCGCTAATCCACACATCTCCCTGCGCGCAAGCGTTCTCAGGTGCTGTCTTATGCCGAGCAAAGTTCATCTCGATGTTGTTGGTCGTCCGTCCAAGATCCAACGCATCACTCTCGAATCGACAATCACCATTGGCCGAGCGAAGGGATGCAAGCTGCGGATTCCGTCTAAGGCGATCAGTCGGAATCACTGCAAGATCGACCTAAGCAACGGTCACGCAACCATCGTGGACCTTGGCAGTTCGAACGGAACCTTCCTTGATGGCGTGAAGCTGGGAGCCAACAGCGCCGTTAAGCTGCCAGCTGGTGGAGAGCTGATTGTTGGCGACCAGACATTCAAAGTGAGTGTCGAACAGATCGCTGACGATTTGAATGAAACGATCGTGGACGGCTTGGGCATCCCTGTAGACGTTGGTTCGACAACTGACGCACTCGACCAGACCGAATTGGACGGCGATGCGACGGAACCAGAAGTCGAACTCTTCACGGAACCGGACGATCAAGACGAAGCGACCCTCATTTCTGATGACGTGTCGTTGATCGAAGATGAGATCGACCTGCTGTCTGACGATGACGATGTCATAGCCGTCGCAGATGAAGACACTGACGACACATCTGGACTCGCCGAAACGGCCATCGCTGGTGTTGCTGGTCTGGCCGCTGCCGGAGTCGCAGGAGCCGCGTCGCTCTTATCTTCCGACGATGAAGATACCGAAGAGCCCGCACTCGAACTAAACGAAGAAGACGCGGTTGCGGCAACTGACAGTGCATCGGACGAAGACGATTCAGATGCAATCGCGTTCCTTTCAGACGACGAACCCACTGTTGAAGCGGTAGAGATCGCCGAGCTCGATGAAGACATCGCTGTTATCGAAGAAGTCATTGAAGCATCAGAAGAAGCTGAGGCGAACGCGACTGACGAAGAAGATGATCTCGACTTCCTGAGCGACGACGAAGATGTCGTCACATTCGCCGATGACGAAGTGAGCCTCACGGAGGATGACGCTGCCATTAAGGTCGAGGCGGTAGCCGCAGTTGTTGATGAAGCAACCACCGACGCCAACGAAACCGTAGTCGCCACCATTGATGACGATGCCGAAGAGGTTGGCTTCTTCGATGAAGACGAACCGGTCGCTATTGTTGAAGCCGAAGTCGAAGTGACAGAGGAACCGACTGCTGATGTTGAGTCTGACGTGGCCTCAGAAGACGTCGCCACTGAACCTACCATTGAAGTCGCTGAAGACGACGATGAGTTCGGATTCTTTGAAGATGACGACCAGCCTGTCGCCCTTCTCAACGACTCTGAGACCGCCCCACAAGATGATGCATCGGAAATGAAGGTCGCTGAATCGGCCGAAGAAGACGAAACTGAAGGCAT
>JBGCDN010000282.1:0-7688 GCA_045105495.1 Planctomycetaceae bacterium | reverse complement strand
AATCGCTTGAAATTGAATCGATCGAATGCAGCAGCGACCTTTGGACTGTGGAGGAAGACGTCAACGTCGTTAACGAATTTGGGCATCGGATTGTGAAACTGGCCGTCACGCTGAAACCCAATATTCCTGGCGGCAAGCACCGTGCCATCATCAATGTGATGACCAACGATCCACGCAACAGACGTATCCAAATTCCGATCGGTTGCCAAAGCATGAACAGCGACGCGCCGATGGTTCTCAAGGCGGAACCGGGCCAGCTACGACTTATTCCAACACCAGCTGGCAAGTTGGAAGCGACAACGACTGTTACCAATTCGGATGGCACACCAGCGGACATTGAGATCGTCTCAAGCTCGTCACCAGACATCGTGCAGGCCAGTTTGGAAACCGATGAGAACAACCAGTCGGTTCTTCGAGTCTCCGCCCCGGCCACAGGCATCAACCACCGAGCGGTCCTAACGATTCGTAAGACCGAGTCCAAAGAGACGATCACCATTCCCGTGCTTGTTCCGAAATCAAAATAGCCGATTACTGAGTGGAAGAACGCCGATATCCGTAGTTGCATGTGGCCACCCACACACTGCGTAACGAATGAGCGGCTCTCTGCCAGTTGAGACTCGACGGGCCACCTGCGGCGACCGTAAGCTGGCCAAAACACAGTCGGTTACGATTCAGAAACGGATCGCGGACAATACGTTGCTACCAGAATTTGGTTTACAGGCAACGATTCCATGTTCGCACAGTTCGGAGTCAAACAATGAAAACACCACCAGAAACGGTTCCAAACCTCGTCGACCAGGGGTTCATGGACGCGCGGTACAAGCTACTGGACATTGCGGCTTTCCTTGACCGACTAGAACGTCACGACCAGGAAGACGACTTTCGCGTTGCCGCTCTCCATGAAGCGATCAAGTGTCTTTCCGAAAAGGGAAGCCATCGCGGCCAGGCGATTCAAACTCTGCTAAGCGATCCCAGCGAAGAACCAATCGCAGCCGCGCATACCAAAGGGGCCACGGGAGCGTTTAGCCCAGAGGTGCAGATATGAGATACATTGAACCTCACGCCCACATGGTGAGTCGCACCACAGACGACTACGTCAAAATGGCAACGGCTGGTTGTGAAGTCATTAGCGAACCAGCGTTTTGGGCGGGCTACGATCGCAGTTCAGAGAAAGGCTTCTACGACTACTTCTCACTGCTCACTGGTTTCGAACCGAAGCGAGCCGCCCAGTTTGGAATTCAGCACTACACGTGGATGTGCATCAATCCGAAAGAAGCTGAAGACGTTGGTTTGGCAAACGCGGTTCTCGATTTGATTCCCGAGTTCCTCGAAAAACCGAACGTACTTGGCATTGGCGAAATCGGTTTGAACAAGAACAGCCGCAACGAACTGACGGTTCTTGAAAAACACATCCAACTTGCAGCCGATCACGATCAGCTCATTTTGGTTCACACGCCGCACCTTGAAGACAAACTCAAAGGCACCAAACTGATCTGCGACGCGATTAAGAACCACTCCGGGATCTCGCCGGAACGCGTCATCATCGATCACGTTGAAGAGCACACAGTCAAAGTTGTGAAGGACCACGGTTTCTGGGCGGGCATGACGCTGTACCCCGAAAGCAAACTGTCGGCCCAACGCGCGATCGATATCATTGAGATTTATGGAGCAGACAAAATCTGGATGAACTGCGCGTGTGACTGGGGTGTGAGTAATCCGCTGGCCACGCCGACAGCCGCTCTGGCCATGAAGTCGCGCGGGCATTCGAAAGATGTTGTGGATCGCGTATTCTTCCAGAACCCCAGCGAATTCATGGGGCAGTCGCCGAAGTTCAAACTAAATGGCTGACGGTGTCGTAGTAGGAAGTTGAACCGTTGAGAAGCGGTGCTTTGACTTATCCATCCGCAGCGTGGGGACAGACCTCTGAAGACAATCGCGGTGATGCCGGCATACAACGCTGCATCCACAATTCAACGTACGCTGGCCGATATCCCGGATGGTTCTGTCGACGAAGTCATTCTTGTCGACGATTGCAGCAAAGACGACACCGTTACGATTGCTCGTGATTTGGGTTTGACCGTCATTGAACACGAAACCAACAAGGGCTACGGCGGAAACCAAAAGACTTGCTACACCGAAGCCTTGAAACGCGGCGCTGACATCGTCGTCATGATTCATCCCGACTATCAGTACGACAGTCGAGTTATCCCGGTGGCGACAGAGATCATTCGGCTAGGCATTTGCGATGTGACGCTGGGGTCCAGAATCCGGTCACGTGCCGAAGTGCTTGATGGCGGCATGCCGCTTTACAAATACATCGCGAACCGGTTCCTCACGACTGTCGAAAACATTGCTCTTGGCCAAAACCTCGGCGACTTTCACAGTGGGTTTCGAGCGTACAAGAGAGAGGTTTTGGAAACGATTCCGTGGCAACGGAATTCGGACGACTTCATTTTCGACACGCAGTTTCTGGCTCAGTCAGTCCACTTCGGATTCAAGCTGGGTGACATTCCGGTGCCGGTTCGGTACTTCGAAGAAGCGTCGAGCATCAACTTCACTCGCAGTTCACGATACGGCCTGTTGACTCTTTGGGTGATGGCTCAATATTGGTTCAACCGACTTGGTGTGAAGTCCGACATCTTTAAGCCTCGCGATCCCACTACTGAGGTCTGAAATGCAGATTCAGGCACGGCATTATCATTCCGAGAAGGTGGTACAGATCACGATCTTTGGAGACGTGATTGGCAAGATCAGCGAAGTCGATCAAGCTGCCAATACATTGCCGTGGATCGCGCCTGCGTTCTTCGATCCGCAAATCAACGGCTACGGCGGAATCTGGTTCAGTAGCGAAACGGTCACACCGCGCGAGGTGCTGACGGCGTTCAAGCCACACTTTGCGTTTGGCATTAGCCGGATGTTTCCGACTCTGATCACGGCTTCGAAAGAAGCTCTCATCGCCGGGTTCACTGCAGTTCGTCGCGCTTGTGATATGGAACCGTGGGCAGACGAACTGGTTGCCGGGTTTCACCTGGAAGGTCCGTACATTTCGCCAGAAGACGGTCCTCGCGGTGCGCATGCGTTGGAGCATTGTCGTGCGGCGGACTTTGATGAGTTCGCCGAGTTTCAGAACGCGTCGGGCAATCGCATCAAGCTCGTGACCCTCGCGCCGGAAGTAGCTGGAGCCATCGACTTCATTCGGCAGGCTGTTGGTTCCGGAGTGACAATTGCAATCGGGCATACGGCGGCCAATTCAGACCAGATCGCCGCTGCTGTCGAAGCCGGAGCAACACTCAGCACACACCTCGGCAACGGCGCGCATCAGATGCTGCCGCGGCATCCGAATTATCTCTGGGACCAGTTGGCAGAACCGAGACTCGCTGCCAGCATCATTTCAGACGGATTTCATTTGCCCGACAACGTGATGCGCAGCTTCATCGCTGCGAAGGGAACGCAAAACATCGTTCTCACCTCTGACGCTTCTGGATTGGCAGGTTGCGACGTTGGCCAGTACGACCTGCATGGAGTTGCGGTCCGAGTCTGCGAAGACAAACGAATCTGTTTGGCTGACAACGCTGGCCTATTGGCTGGTTCGGGTTCCTCCACACTGGATTGTGTGAACTATCTGATTCGAACTGGTATTTCTGATCGAGCTGATGCAATCGATATGGCCGGCCAGACTGCCGCCGAGTTGCTCCAACTGAAACAAGCTTCATTGAACAGCGGCGACCGCGCCGACTTCATTCTGTTTACCGAATCAGACAATGGTCAGATTGAGATTGTCGCGACAATTGCTGCTGGTGCGATCCGTTACAGCCGCATGTAATTTCCACACCGGCTTGCTGCAGTCGTGATGTAAACTTGCGGACCCACGATTGGCGTTGGTACCATCGCCACAGCTCTTCGTTTTGGGTGCAAGCTCTTCTGCGCTGCCCACGTCACTTCTTGAGTGAGTCTTCACTCGCACCCAAAAAGAGGATTAGCAGTCGACTCAGATTGCTGGTCTTTCGGCATGGAATGTCCGCGAAAGTAAAACAACTTGCCCGGCAGCTGGTGACTTCAAATCTAGTCACCGACCAACACATCGAAGACGCCATGATCGGGAATCCCGGTAGCGTTGATGAGTTGTTGACGCTGTTGGAACGCAAGCAGCACCTCACATCGTACCAGTCTGGTCGAATCAAGAAGGGGCTCATCGGCGATCTAACCATCGGTGACTACAAGCTTCTTTATCGAAACGCGTCCGGAAGTTTCGCGCGAGTTTTCCGCGCGGCTTCACTCTCCGATGGTCGCATGGTCGCACTGAAGCTGTTGCGAGCACGTTGGGCGAAGGAACCAGAGTTCGTCCAAAACTTTTACCGTGAAGCCACTGTGATTCGTCGGTTCGATCATCTCAACATCGTCCCGATTTACGATGTGGGAGAAGACAACGGTCGGCATTACTTCACGATGGAGTTCGTGGAAGGCGGGAACCTTCGAGACTTCATCCGCATCCGAAAGAAGCTCGCCCCGGTCGAAGGCGCACGATGCATGATCGATATCTGCAGCGGGCTGGACTACGCCATCGGTCTTGGCGTCACGCATCGCGATTTGAAGATGACCAACATCCTGATGAGCAGTAAGGGTGTGGCCAAACTTGTGGACTTTGGTTTGGCTGGTGAAGACAGCTACGGCGGTGAAGTCGACGATGGCAACCAACGTGCTCTCGAATACGCCACGCTTGAAAAGGGAACCAACGCACCTCGAAATGATCCTCGGAGCGACATCTTTTTCGCCGGTGCGATTCTCTACGAGTTGATCAGCGGCCAGGCCGCATGGCCTTCCACCAAAAGCCGAGAAGAACGTCGGCAGTTTAGTCGCTACTTCAATATTCGGCCGCTCGGGCAGATCGATCCGGCCATTCCAAAGTGCATGACCGACGTTGTCGAACGCATGATGGAAACGACACCCGATAGCCGGTACCAAACACCGGGCGAAGCCGTCGCTGACCTGCGCGACGCGTTGGCAGAGATGGGTGAATCGACCGGGCGAATGGACTCCGGAAAGAAGGCGGCCCCGACCCGATCGGAGACGACGAAGCCAACGATTTTGTGTGTTGAAAACCGAATCAAGCAGCAAGAAGTTCTTCGCGAATACTTCGGAACACGTGGCTACCGTTTACTTCTAATGTCCGACTACGATCGCGCGAAGACGCGAATGAAGTCGGAGAATAAACCGGACTGTGTCGTCGTGATGGGTGCCGTCGCGAACGGCGACCTGAAAGACATTTACGAAGACATGCGTCAGGCTGAAGCCGCCACCAAGGTTCCAGCCTTAATCGTCATGAAGAAGGCCCGCGCGTTGGAACTTCAAAATGCGGGCGTGAAGCTAAGTCGCAAGCGAGTGCTGGTTCAGCCGATTAATCTCAAACAGTTGCGAACCACGATCGACAAAGTGGTTCAGGCCAAATAGCCGCCGCTTTGTGGTCGGCTACGGAAGTGCTTTACGGTTCGCCTGTTTTGCGGGTACTATGGAAGCCCGCGACCACGTTCCTTCCTCCTTCCCCCCTGCCTGACCCGCCATGCTCCAAGCGACCCATTCACTCTGCGCCGTGTTGTGTTGGTGTATCGTTGGTTCTATCGCTGTGGCTCAGGAAGACGCAGCGGCCACTGAGATCAGTTTTTATCGGCAAGTCCGTCCGATCCTGCAGCGGCGGTGCTCTGGATGTCATTCGCCAGCGAAGAAGGGTGGAGGACTGGTTCTGACATCGTTCGACGACTTTCGCAAAGGAGGCGAAGGCGGTGAGAGCTTCACACCTGGGAATCCGGATGAGAGTTCCATCATGGATTACATCTCGGGTGACGAGCCGGAGATGCCTCGGAACGATGCACCGCTAAGCACGCGACAAGTTCAGACGATTGCGACTTGGATCAGGCAGGGAGCGAAGAACGACACACCTGCCAGCGTTCGAGACACCATCTCAGCGGAAAACCCACCCGTTTACTCAACTGCGCCTGTTGTCACCGCTCTCGCCTATTCCCCCGACAGCACTTTGATTGCGACATCAGGCTACAGAGAGATTCTGGTTCACAAAGCAGACGGCAGCGAATTAGTTGCCAGGTTGATTGGCCGGTCGCAACGAATCGAATCAATTGTGTTCTCGCCGGATGGAAAGTTCATCGGAGCTGCAGGAGGAACACCGGCGTTGTTTGGCGAAGTGCAGATTTGGGACGTCGCTGAGAGGAAACTGGTTCGTTCGGTAACGGTTTCGCACGACACTGTGTTTGGCGGTTCATTCAGTAACGACGGCAAGCTGTTCGCGTTCGGTGCAGCAGACAATTCCGTCAGAGTGATCAATGTGAAAGATGGCAAGCAGATCATGCGTGTCGATACGCATTCTGACTGGGTGCTCGATACGACGTTCTCGCTCAAGCAGGATCATGTCATTTCTGTTAGTCGCGATCGTTCTACCAAACTTACCATCGTGAAGAGTGGCCAGTTCGTCGACAACGTCACCAGTATCACACCGGGTGCGCTAAAGGGTGGCTTGATGGCGGTGCAGCGGCATCCAAAGAAAGAACAGATCCTTGTCGGCGGAGCGGATGGCCAACCGCGTCTCTACAAAATTTTTCGAACCAGAAAACGCGTCATCGGTGACGACTTCAATCACATTCGGTCGTATGAAAAGTTGGATGGCCGAATCTTTGATTTGCAGTTCAGTGGTGACGGTAAGTTGTTTATCGCCGGCGCTAGCAACGCAACATCGGGTGCAGCCCACATCTACACGACGGGTGAGTTTGATGAAGCCACTATCAACAACGCGGGTGGACTTGGCGAGGTGCGAAATGAGATTGCCAAGCGATCGGCAGTACAAGCGTTAAAGCATAAGCTCATGGGCATCGGCGGTCCCGTGTTTGCCGTCGCTTGGCGGCCAGATGACAAGCAGGTGGTGGTTGGAGGCTTCGACGGCACTCTTCGATTCTTCGATGTTGCGTCAGGGACGTTGCAGAACACTGTCGTGCCGGTGTCGATTTCGCGATCTGTTGCGGACAATAAGTAGTGAATACGAGAAGAACTATGCCACAGGTGACTGCCGTGCGACCTTATTGTTGGCTATCTGTTTTGTGTGTGATGCTGTCTGCGTCGATCGCAGCTGCTGCACCGCAGACCTCCATCACGAAGCTCGAAGCGTTCCCGGCAGAACTGAGCCTGAATGACGCCCGAGACTCGCGTCGACTGATTATCACTGCGACCATGGCAGCAGATGCGAAGCGATATGACGTAACTTCGAAAGCGGAGTTCGTCCCGGACAGCGACATTGTCTCGGTCGATCGAGATGGTTTCATTGTGCCGCATGCCGATGGTTCAACCATCATCACGGTTCGCGTGGGGCCGGAAAGCGTTTCAGTCCCGGTCACCGTTTCGATGGGTACCGCAACGCCTGTTGACTTCCGAAACGAAGTGAACCCCATCATGAGCAAGGTAGGATGCAATCAAGGAACTTGCCACGGTTCTCAAAAAGGACAGAATGGTTTCAAACTGTCACTCCGGGGCTACGACGCCCTCTACGATTACCGCGCGTTGATTGATGATATTTCCGGGCGTCGATTCAATCGGTCGCAGCCTGGCCAGAGCCTCATGCTTCTGAAGCCGACGCAGGGTGTTCCGCACGAAGGTGGATTCCTCTTCGATGAGCAATCGCGGTACTACAA
>JBGCDN010000281.1:0-5611 GCA_045105495.1 Planctomycetaceae bacterium | reverse complement strand
TGGCCACGGTTGCATGATCCAGCCCATTGATTGGAGTCCTGTTGTGTGTAGGAAGAAGGTCGCGTTCGATAGTTGGGTTATGCAGGAGGCCTAAGGCACTTCCACCCAGAACCAGCCGCGCAGATCATCAACTTTGAAGCCCGTTGCCTGATCGTCTGGGTATTGATCGGCAAGAGCGACCAATACCTCATCGTCGATATTCTCCTTGGGGCCGTGGCATGTCATGCACTGGGGCATCAATCTGATGGGCAACATCGCGCCGAGTTTTTTGTCGGGTAGGTTCACGAACGTTGGTTCGCCGGTGCGTTTTGTGACAAATTGTGCTGCCCACGCGGGTGGAGCGTTCTTCGGATTCCGAAGCTTGAACGACGTACGGCCGATCGTCACGCCAAGTTTGTCGCCCACTTCGGCGGCCAGCTTTGCCGCATCCTTACTGCAGACTTCGATTGCGTTCGCAGGGCCGCCATCCGACATTGCCTGGACCAGTCGAGTAGATAGCTTTTGAAATAAGGCCTTCTTTGCCGACAAGGCTTTCTTCTTCTTGTCTGACCGGGCCTCGTCAGAGCCAACTTTGGGCAGCGTGTACGGTTTGTGAATTTCAGACATTCCGTTCTTGAGAAACCGACTAACAAGTTTGGCGTGTTCCTGCACCAACATCACGACGAATGGGTCCTCGGCCTTGTATACGACCTTCGTGCCCTTTTCCGTGTCTTCGAACTTCAGCGTGTAGTCTTTGGAGTGCTTAATCAGGTTCACGAAGATTGGATGGAACGTCATCGGCGGCAACGGACTGTCGTTCATGACACGTCGCTCCATTGCGGGAACGTGTTCCTGAATCAACGCGACAATATCTTCGTCATCTGATTCTGTCGTGGCTTCTGCGCCGTTCGAGAGCTTCTTTACAGTCCGCTTGATCTTGTCGCTGGCAGCGAACATGGCGTGAATCGTCGTCATGTCGGGCCGGAATCCGCCCATCCGGCCTCTGCCCATTCCTCTTCCACCTCGGCCCTTCCCCATCCCTTGGCTCGCATGTTCGTGCTCGGCATCAGCGTGTTGCTCTGGTTCATCTGTTTCAGATTCTGGAGGAGGAGTTTCTGTGACTTGTTCTGGCACGTCCACTGCAGCCATTGAAGTGTCACCCGCAGGCACATCCTCAGCAGTCAAATCGGACTGCTTCTGGCATCCCAATGACGTGGTTGCAACCACGACGGCGAGCAAAAGGGCAGCGGAGATATTGTTCCAAACTGAGCCGCTTGAGTTTGTGTTCATCGATTTGATTCCGTGAGTTCCTGGTTATCTTCCGACCACTTGGTGTGTTCGGTTTCGTCGTTCTTAGGTTTCGAGCTTTCTTTAGATCGCGAACTCGCGCAGGTACCGCTTAGTCAGGTCTTGAACCCAAACTTCGGCAGTACCCAAGCATTCAAAATGAACCAACCGACAAGAATCGCGAGCAGAGTCAGGGCGTCCTTCATGGCGGATACTCCTTTGTTGTGGATACTTGGTGGGCCCGATCACGAACACGCCGAATCGCTGTTGGCCTGACAGGCGACGTTTGACTCCCCGGGGACTTCAACCGGAAGCCCAGCGTCCTGCCATGAGGCAAATCCTCCGGACATGTTGGTAATCTGTTTGCCCGCCGCCTGCATGATGCTGGCGGCGATCGCAGACCGAGCCGCGCTCTGGCATTGGACAACAATTGGTTCGTCGTCTGCAAACTCGGCGAGACGCTCCGGCAGGTGTCCGAGGAACTCGTGCTTGGCCTGCGGGATGCGGCCGTTCTCCCATTCGGCGTCGGATCGCACATCGACTAGGGTGACTCCACCTCGTTCGATCGGCCCCGCAAGATCGCGTGGCGATACGTTCGCGTAGCTTTGACTCGCCATGCCAGCCTGTTGGATGGCCGTGCGGTGGAACGCACCCTTCACGGTATCCAGACCAATCTTTCGGAGCACACGCATCGACTCCTCAAGCTGGTTGTGTTCGGCAATCAAGTAGACAGGCTTCGAATAATCCACGACCCACCCTGCCCAACCGGCGAGCATACCGACAGGAATATTTATCGAACCGGGAACATGCGCGTTCGCGAAATCGGTCGAAGGAGCCAAGTCAATCACCGTCGCCCCAGTCGTCATCGCTTCGTACGAGATCGAGTCCAGGAACTCCGGCAGTTCAACATCGCCGAGGACCGCTGGTCCTTGTTTGTTTACCCGTTTCATAACCGCAAAGTACTTCGGCGCTTCGGGTTGCTCGGACAGGATGTACTGGACGAACAGGTCTTCATCCGTGAACTGAAGAGCCGGGTTGAACATTTTTTCGTAGCCGACTGTCGAAGACGGAATGGCTCCCAGTCCTTTGCCGCACGCACTGCCGGCTCCGTGTGCCGGCCAGAGCTGCAGATAATCGGGCAGCTCTTTGAATCGCTCCGCCGAACGAAACAGATCCCTCGCGCCAGGCTCGGCGCTTCCGTGGACTCCGGCAGCTTCTTCAAGCAAATCGGGACGGCCAATCGAACCCACGAAGACGAAGTCGCCGGTGAAGATGCCCATCGGCTTGTCCGCACCGCCACCTTCGTCAGTCAGCACGAACGAAATACTCTCGGGAGTGTGCCCGGGCGTGTGCAGGACCTCAAACTTAATGTTTCCGATCATGAATGAGTCGCCGTCCTTGACGAGTTGTGAGTCGTACTGCGCCGCGAACTGGTATTTCCAATCGTCTGGCCCCTCGTCAGACACGTAGAGTTTGGCCCCGACACGGTCCGCAAGCTCTCTCGCTCCGGAAACGTAGTCGGCGTGAATGTGCGTTTCCGCAACGGCAATCAGCTGCAGCCCTTCATGCTTCGCCATCCTCAGATACTGACCAATGTCACGCCCCGGATCGACAACAACAGCAACCTTCGCTCGCTGGCAGCCGACCATGTACGACGCATGGGCCAATGCCAGGTCATAGAAGTACTTGAGTAACATCCGAATGTTCCTTTGACTTAAGGCGCGCCGCCATATTGACGGCGTTGAAATTTAGTGATGTTTGGTTAGAGCCTGCCCCTGATGACTCACTTGGCCGATTCACCAGCTTGCTTCCTTCGCTAAAGATCACGAAGCCGCCCAGGACAATCAGAAAGCCACCAAAGACTTTCTTCAGCACACGCTGGTTCAACCGCTGGTTGATGGAACGACCAATCAGGCTCCCAACAATGCCAACGCTGGCAAAGGTAAGAATCGTTTTGCCATCCACGGAAAGATCATGTGAAAGTAGATAGTGTTCGTACTTAGCGAAGCCCACCGCCGCCTTCATCGAGATGATGATGAGGCTTGTCCCGATTGCCATTCGCATCGGGAGCTTCCCCAGAATCACGAGTGCCGGCACGATCAGAAACCCGCCTCCCACTCCGACAAAACCTGTGACGATTCCCACGACGGAACCTTCCGTCGCAATTTTCCAGATGGACGATTGATGAGACCCTCCAGACTCGTCCTCCAAGCTGGATCCGACTCCGCTTCCATTGCGCAACATCGACCCGGCAGCTACCAGCAAGACGCCCCCAAACACGACAAGCTGCAGCGCGTCGGTGGCGATACCACCCAACCACGCTCCAACGAGCGTTCCAAGCATCCCGGGCAAACCGAAGTACCACACGCTCGTCCATTCGACCTGCTTCGACCGAGCATAGGGGATCGCCGCAACAACGGAGATCAAACCAACGATCCCCATCGACTCAGCAATCGATTCCTTCGCGCCGTGGCCAACCATGTAGATCAGCACAGGCACAGTAATGGCCGAACCGCCGGAACCGAGCATTCCCAGCGTCAACCCGATAACGAGTGCTCCAATTAGGATGGTGGCCATGGTGTGCGTCCCGTTGTGTGCAAATCCGCTCAGTCTCTACTCGATTACTCGTTGGATCTCGGTCACTGTTCTCCGATGCAATTGGAGTACCGAAAAACTCATCAGTCAGACCTCAGTTCGATATTTATGACGTATCGTAATATCGAAAGCTTACGATATATGTATTCAAAAAATTTGCGGAGACTACAAGTAGTCTCATTTCTTCGAACCAGAAAGAAAACGGTTCTCCACACAGTCCATGATGTTTTCCAGATGTGGCTCAGCGACTTGGTAGTAGACCCGGCGTCCCTCACGTTCGCTCGTGAAGAACCCACACCGCTGCATCAAACGCAGGTGTTCGGAAGCGACGTTGTCCGGCACGCCACAGTCTTCCGCCAATTCGCCAACGGTATACCGCCCGTGTAGCAACAACTGCACAAACCGCAGTCGCACAGGATGAGCCAGTATGCGCAAGCACTCAGCCGCTTCAGCAAACGCCTGCGGCTCACCTTTTGGTTTTGCTTTTGACCTAGCCATCTTGAATCTCCACACCCAATATATCGAAATATCGCGACATGTAAAGATCTACCAAGCCTGGATCGGACGTACTGAGGGGTCAGTCACAGGGTTAGGGTTTGGCCTGAGAAGAGGGATGAAACCAGTCAATTGCAGACACGGAAGAGAAATGACTACTCTTGGCCTAAGTGTTTGAAAGGCAATGACTTCTGATCCTCTTGGACTTCGACTTTACCGCGTTGACATCGTGGAGGTCACCCCGCCATCAAACGAATCAAAGTCATGCTTGGTTGGAGTGATCCAGCGGTACCTTGCCGGTTGGTCTTACGTCTAGCCACCCGAGTCACGCTTGCGCGTGCGCTCAGTCGAACACCGGACACACAATCCGGTGGTCCTACTCAGTCATTTGCCGCAGAATTTCATAGAGCGAATCCTGCACGTCCCGATCAGTTGGTGACCTCCGTCGGAATGTCATCACCACATCAGCGTTGGAAGTCTTGAATCGCCTTTGCCGAGCAGCGATGCCGGGCTGCTTCGTGACGTTGAGTTTGTGTGAGTCTTTGTTGATCAGACGTTCGGTGGCTTGGGCTGTCAGGCCCTCTTGTTGAACCTGCTTTGCGACTTCGATCTGCTTCTCTGGTTTGATCTTCGAGATGTTGTAGAGGTGACGCTTCGAGAGCTTGTTGGCGGGGTCTTTACGGGCCATGTCCTGGACTGCAGGATCGACTTTGTCGTGGAGTGCCAGAAGCTTGCTGATCTCGCTCTTGGGTTTCCCGGTCACTCGGCAGAGGTCGGTTTGCTTCAGATCGAATTCGTCGCGAAGACGGGCGAGAGCGTCGGCCGTTTCGTAGGGTCTCAAATCGACGCGTTGCCAGTTGTGAACGATCTGGTCGATGAGAACTTCTTTCCGATCACCTTGCTGTACCCAGCATGGGAGTTCTTCCAACTTGAGTCGTGTGGCGGCTTCGTGACGACGTCCTCCATCAATCACCATGTACTTCTGGGCGGTGGGGTTCCATCGGACGGTCAGCGGTTGTTTCACTCCCCTCTCTTTGATCGAAGCCATGAGTTCCAATATCGACATCTCGTCGAACTTCTGGCGCGGTTGCTCCGGGTCGGGAATGACTGACGATCGTGGAATCAGGTAGGTGTTTGCCAAACGCTTTCGGCCTTCCTGTTCGGGAGGCACCGCCGCATTGCTCTGAAGTGTGAGATCAGAAGACGATGCGAAAGCTTGTCGGGCGGATTCACTGGCCGCCTGAGCGGAGCCTTT
>JBGCDN010000280.1:0-3270 GCA_045105495.1 Planctomycetaceae bacterium | reverse complement strand
AACGCCAACAAACCCAAGCCGTAGAACGTGTATTCAACGTCCGCCGTATCGTCCCAACTCGCGCCGCGAAAGCCGCCGGTGGGGACTTCAAGACACTCGGTCGCGTAGCGGTAAGCCTTAGACAGATCGAGCACCGGGTCGGAACCGATGTCGGTCGCAGTTAACAGGCCGGTGAAAGTCGAAAGGCCATCGGCAAACGGAATCCGCGTGTTCGCTTGAAAGCCGCCTTCTGAACTCTTGACGTCGTTCAAGAAGCCAATGATGTCTGACTTCACCTCGCTGTCCATGTTGCCAAACAGGTTCAACAAAACAACAGCCGCCGCGCTGGGGTTCGTTCCGCTGCGACGCATTGGACCAATTTCAACAAACCCACCATCATCGCGTTGCCGGTCGTAAATGAACTGCACAAGTGCGTTCGGACGAGGCAGCGAGCGCCCCAACAATTCGTACGTCAGCGCGACCATGAAGGAATGGTAGGTGCTACCGGATGCTCCTTCTGTTGATCGAGCGTAACCGCCGTCTGGCAGTCGTGTTGTTTCGAGGGTTTCTGTGACTGAGTCAGCGAAGTTGTCAAAGTTCTCACCCAGCAAATCTCCACCACGAGCTGCCTGAACTGCCACGGCAGAATATAACCAGCTGACGAGATCGACGACGCTTAGTTTTTCGTGCTGCTGCTGTTTCAGAAAGCCGCCGATCGCTTCGGCTCTGGATTCCTCCAACGCACCCAGCAATGCCAAAGCTCGAACGGCAAAACTGGTGTAGTAAATATCCGAATCGCCTTCGCGGCCTGTAAACCCACCGTCTTCAGTTTGAAAACTCAAGATGAACTGAACGTGGCGATCACGCCGATCCGACTCGAGACCGCTCAGACCTCCACGCAGACGTTCGGTCAGATTCAGTAGATATGGCGTGTCGCTCAAGAGAGTCTCAGTATGAGTTTTGAAAGGAGTCGCTTCGGGAACGGCCCGGTGCCGGGAAAAAGACAGTATCTCTGTCGGCTTGCCGTCCAATTACGGTCAGGTACACTGATACGTTTTCGCCGAACACCGCACGGGCCGATTTTTGACCCGTTGCGATTCCTCAATGGATTCTGCCGGACATGACAGGTAAGTCAACTCTGCCAACTCCGGACGCCGCGTCCGGAACCAGTTCTCCACAACAAACAGAACGAAGCGAAGACCTTGTTCTGGTCTTCGACTTTGGAAGCCAAACCGCCCAGCTCATCGCGCGGCGAGTGCGCGAACAGAATGTGTTTTGCCAGCTGGTTCGACACGACTTATCTGCCGCTCGTGTCAAAGAACTGCAGCCGAAGGGCATCATTTTGTCTGGCGGACCGGCCAGCGTGTACGGTGAAACATCGCCGCAGGTCGATCCAGAAATCTTTGAACTCGGCATCCCGGTTCTTGGTATCTGCTACGGCATGCAGTTGGCGTGTCAGTCTCAGGGCGGCAAAGTGACTCCGGGCGACAGCCGCGAGTTTGGTCGAACAACGTGTGTTCTGAGCGGTGAACACGAACTGTTCGCCGATGTACCTGCCGAATCGACTGTTTGGATGAGCCACGGTGATCAGGTCGAAAACCTGGCAGACGGATTTGTTCCTCTCGCTACGACATCAACGTGTCCGTTCGCAGCGATGCAACATAAGACAAAACCGATCTTTGGCCTGCAGTTCCATCCGGAAGTGACTCACACCGAACATGGTGGCAAACTGCTGGCGAATTTCGTGAGGACCATTTGCGGCTGCAAAGGCACATGGCAAATCAGTTCCTTCATCGATCAGCAGATCGCGTTGATTCGCGAACAAGTCGGTGAC
Source organism: Planctomycetaceae bacterium (assembly GCA_045105495.1). Lineage (GTDB taxonomy): Bacteria > Planctomycetota > Planctomycetia > Planctomycetales > Planctomycetaceae > CAYNWT01. The sequence goes on along the minus strand of JBGCDN010000280.1, from coordinate 1,457 downwards.
AATCGAGTCATCTGTGGCCTGTCCGGCGGTGTCGATTCCGCCGTCGTCGCCGCGCTAATTTCGCGAGCAATCGGTTCTCAACTGGTCTGCATTCTGGTTGACAACGGCTTGTTGCGAAAAGGCGAACGAGAACAGGTTCAGGAACAATTCGAGAACCACTTCGAAACCGATCTGCGAATCGTAGATGCTCGCGATCAATTCCTCTCAGAACTCGCTGGCGTTACCGATCCTCAGGAGAAACGAAAAGCCATCGGACGCGTCTTCATCGAAGCGTTCAAAGGTGAAGCCGAAACCATCGAAAACGCAAAGTTCCTCGCACAGGGAACCCTCTATCCGGACGTCATCGAATCTGGTGCCAGCGAAGATGGGCCTGCTGCCACGATAAATTATCACCACAACGTTGGTGGGCTTCCGGAAGAGATTGGCTTCGATCTGATCGAACCGCTTCGCGACTTGTTCAAAGACGAAGTCCGGCGTATGGGTGTTGAACTTGGGTTGCCAGAACACCTTGTTTGGCGGCATCCGTTTCCTGGTCCCGGCCTTGCTGTACGTTGTCTTGGTGACATCACTGAAGACAAGCTTTCGGTTCTCCGCGAGGCCGATGCGATCTTCATGGAAGAACTGGTCGAAGCGGGCCTCTACCGCGAAATCCAGCAGGCATTCGCTGTCTTACTTCCGGTTCAATCTGTCGGAGTCATGGGCGACGACCGCACCTACGAAAATGTACTGGCTCTCCGAGCCGTCAAAACAGACGACTTCATGACCGCGGATTGGTACGCGTTTGATCCCGAGGTTCTAAAGAAGATCTCGACCCGGCTGATTAACGACGTCCGGGGTATTAACCGCATCGTCTACGACATCAGTTCCAAACCGCCAAGCACCATCGAGTGGGAGTGAGCGTTCTACTCAACCTCTGACGTGGGATGGTGTTGGAACACAGTTAAGGCCGCTTGCATGACGGATGATGTGGGTCGTGATTGCGATTTGGAGTTCCGCGGCCAAGTATTGTGACCTACCTGTTTCCACATTGGAGCTGGCAATGAAGTATCGAAACTTGTCTCTGCTCAAAGCGATCCTCTGCGTTCCGTTTTCAATCGTGCTGTTGACGAGCAACGTCCAGGGACAGGACGCCGAGAAAATGCAGCCCGTTGAGCGCAAAAAGCTCGCACACGCCGAACATGCAGAGAAAGTTGCGGCGGCGATCGGATGGGGTGAGTTGTCGGCGAAGCTGAAGCACATGGCGCCTTCGCCAAAGTCGTCCGGGCCTAGATGGAGCCCTAAGGGAACCAAGGTCAAGTTGCAGGCCAAAGGCGATCGGTTGGTCGGAAAGCTGGCCATTGGGAAGACCGAGTTTTCCGTTCGCTGGCAACTTGCCGAACCTGGTGATGATGCAACTTTTAGCATCGACCTGGATCGCGATGGCGAAATGTCGGCTCCCGAATCAATGAAGATCAAAG
>JBGCDN010000279.1:0-16517 GCA_045105495.1 Planctomycetaceae bacterium | reverse complement strand
ACGCAACTTTTTTAAGATGTCGCGTTCCCGTTCGACCCGTCGAATTTGGGCTTCGAGTTCTTTGACCCGGGCGTCCAGCGTGTCTGCAACCGGACCGCCGAGTTCAACGTGCTGCTGCTTCCAGCGGTAGAGCGTATTGGTATTTGAGATGCCAAGACGCTCACAAACTTCCGACGCCGAGTAGCCATCAAGCCTCATCTGAACGGCATCTCTCTTGAAATTGTCCGGGTAACTGCGACGAGTCCTTCTGACCAATTTCTTCTTCTTGCCAGCCATCCTCTGGTTCCTTTCTCAGGACCCAGAATAAGAGACTCGCCTGTCCCTGAAACCTGTACCACCTCAGTGTGTGGGCCCTACGCCCAGGGTGGTGAGGCAATGGCTTCTGATCTCTTGTGATCGAATCGGTCACTCACGTAGTTCGCCACCTGCTCTGCGAGATTACTCCACAGCGTTGCTCGGCCAGGATAGACACTGATGACATTCCGAAGATTTGGCGGTTCGATCGAATGATCCAGAACCGTTGGGTAGGGAACGCGACCGGGGTAGACCTGATCGATATGCATCGCCTGAACTGTCACTCCAAACCAGCAGCACGTTTCCTCAGCGACAAGCTTCGCAGCAGGAACGAAGCTGTCGATGTGTGCTTGAATACGATCAAATTCACCCTGGCTGGCCTTAACCCGCTCCGTCGGCGGCACGCAGCTCCAACTACCGGTTCCGAATACTGACGTTCGCTGATCGATGCTAAGGTGAGGCATGTGGTTGAACCCATCAGCATCGACAGCACAAAACGGCCACGCACCAATTCCTGGTGTTGTCGCCACCAAGTGGCCAAGCAACGCGACCCGCTCATGGATTTGCTGACCGCCGGGCTTCCTGTCAGAGACCTGGCCCCATAGTTCAGATCCGGACGCGCCCGTGGCGATAACAACCAGAGATGCATCAATCCGTTCGCCATCACAGAGCAGAACACCCGTAACAGCGTCGTCTTCCCTAACAAACTCACGAACTCGCGCACCCGTCCGAATATTCACGCCGGCATCCATGGCTACTTCCGCAAGACGACCAATTAGCACATCGGTTCGTATCGAACGATCGGGAAGCAGATAAGGCGCGAATACCTTGTTGGGGTTGAACCCTGGTAACTTCTCCGCTGCTGACTCCGCTGAAAGTGGTTCATGTGGAATCCCAGCCTTCTTCCACGCTTCGACCCAGGGAGCCATTTCATCGGCGGACTGACAAGAAAAGTACAGCATGCCCGTGTGGCCCGGTTCCAAACATTCGGGACAGAACCGGATAGTCTGTTGCAGCGATTCGTAACACAGCCTCGCCATTTCGAGATCGCGCCGAGCATACCAAGCGCCGCTGTACAGCCACCCCTGATTCTGTGTAGACGCTTCGTTGCCAAGCTGAGAACCTTCAAGAAGCGTGACCGGAATGTGTTCTGTCGCCAGCTTGGCTGCCGTTGCTAGTCCGGCGAAACCTCCTCCGACGACAACAACTCGCTCAGTTTCAACGGACATATCGAACTCCCATTTCCATTTGTGGATCAGCTGATCGGCACGCAGCGTGACGTCTCCTACGGCAATACGAATTCGTGCTCAGGACATCGGACAGTCAGCACCGGACATGGCGCCATCCGGACGACACGTTCCGCAACGCTTCCCAGCAACATGTGTCGAATCGCGCCGTGGCCGTGAGTGCCCATGACGATCATGTCTGCTTCAATTTCCTTCGCGTAGTCAACCAGAATCTGCGCGGGATTGCCGATGCGGATTTCTCGATGCACGGGAAAGCAGTAGTCAGACCACAGAGTGTGAAGCTCTTCCATCTTCTCCTCAGCATGCTTCTTGAGGTCTTCTGTTAACTGAGTGACATCAATTCCCGAGAAGCCAAACTGCGTTGGATGTTCAATCGCGTGCAGGAAATGGACCGACGCTCCAAACTGATCGGCAAAGGCGGCTCCGTATCGAAGAGCCGACTGACTGGGTTCACTAAAATCAGTCGGAACCAGAATTTTCTGTAACTTGATCATCTCTTAGACTCCAAAACGCGTTGAACTATCGAGCAACTTTTAAGCCGACTCCGGCATTACGAATCCATGCTCGGGATGCTGAATGGTCAGAACCGGACAGGCTGCTTTACGAACCACCCGTTCTGCAACGCTGCCAAGGATCATGTGTTTCAGACCGGTTCGACCGTGGGTACCCATCACAATCAGGTCGATGTTCTTTGCCTTGGCGAACTGCACAATCTCAACAAAAGCAGCACCGACTCGCGTGTCTGTAAAGACTTTGTCTTTGCTCAGGGGAGATACGTCGAGCGCCTTCAGCTTGTTGTCAGCCGACGCCCTGAGATCCTCTTCGTATTCGTCGAACGTCCGAGTCATGAAGCTACCCGCTCCATCATCGACTGCGACAAGCGGCACAGGAATTACATGCAACAGAAACAATTCGCCATCAAATTTGGCGGCAAGTTCAGCACCGTATCGCAAGGCGTGTTCACTGAACTCACTGAAGTCGATTGCAACCAGAACCCGTTTCAACTCAATCATTCGAATACTCCTCATGTTGGGGTACTCGGGACTAAGGCAAACGGTGTTCCAGTCGCAAAGCAGCACAACTTTCGCTATTCGAGAGCAGCTGGTGTGCGGTACCGCCCATCAACTGTGCCACCGCGTGCACTTGTCGTCTGGCCCAACAAGTTGTTCCCGGGAGAACGACTACGTGTCCACCTCGGCTAGCTTGCTATCGAACTGAACTGCGACGGCATCGAAATAGTCGGCGATATTCCAACCCAGTTCATGAGCCCCCAGACGGATTCGTATGCCGCCAATGAGATCTGAATCCTGTTCGAACCCCACATCACTGACAGAATCGAATGTCCGCTTAATTGCACGAGTAATCTCATCAGCAACCTCTGCAGACAGAAGGTTCGCGCTAGTGACAACTGCAGAAGGCGCGGAACTCATTGTCGCACGAACATCCGCCAATGTAGCCTTGTCGATCTCGTCCAGTTGAGAACTGAGCGTAGTGGCAATCTGCCGATCGAGGTCAACACCTGCAAGTTCAGTCAGCGCTTTGCGAGCGACGTCCAGGGCCTTGGACGCCGTTTCAGTTTTGATTTCGCGTTCAGCCGATGCCTGCTGAGTCTCCAGCGCGTTCTGCCACTGAATTCTTTGCTGGTCAACCGATTCACGGGCGTCCCTTAGCATCTCCAACCGCTGTTGGTCGCAGGCTGCATGGTTCTGTTCTCGAAGCGTCTGCACTTCTGAGTCCAGCTTCTCATTGCGGCGTTCGTATTCCTGTTGCCGGGATGACGCGTCGTCAAATCGGTCGTCGGCTGCTTTCATGCGAGCAGCAATCGCCGATTCCCGCGCCGCTATCGCCTCGGTAATTGGGCCATAGAGAAAGCGATTCAACAGCCAAACAAGGATGCCAAAGTTGATAATCTGCGCGACGAATGTGAACCAATCAATTTGCATAGCCAATCCCAATTGGGTGCCGTCAAGAAAGCCAGACTAAGGGGTTGTCGCAATTACGTGATTCCAGAATGGGTTCGCAAAAATCAAAATCATTGAGACGACGAAGCAGTAAATCGCGGTTGATTCCACCATCGCCAGCCCAACAAACAATGTGCGGGTGATGGTGTTTGATTCGTCTGGCTGCTGGGCAATCGCCGTCAATGCTTGAGTCAACGCCTTCGCTTCGCCAAGTGCGGGAGCGATGGAACCAATCGTAATTGTGAGGCCAGCCACAATGATCGAGACCATTGCGATTGTGGTTTCTGAAGTCATGACGTAACTCCTGTTGAAAGGATCTTTGTGTCCGTGTTGTCTGCGACTGCCTTCTGCGAACGTGTCACCCGTGTCGCTGACGCGATGTAGACCATCGCCAGAATGGCAAAGATGTATGCTTGAATCATGCCGGTCAGCAGTCCGAACAGCTCGATCGCGACAGGCACAAACAACGGTACAAACCCAACAAGAATCGCGAGAAGCACCGCCCCGCTCATCATGTTTCCATAAAGGCGAACCGCTAGAGCCAGCGTTCTGGATACCTCGCCAATGAGATTGAAGGGAAGCATCAGCACATTGGGGCGAATGTAGTTTCCAAGATACGCGCGGACGCCACGTTTCCTGATTCCATAGACAGGAACGGCGATGAACACACACGTCGCGAGAGCCGCCGCTGTCGACAGTGAACCAGTCGGAGGCTGGTAAAGCGCCGAAGGAATGATGATGAGGAGGTTCGAAACCGCGATGAACAAGAACAGCGTTCCGACAAATGGCAGATACGGTCCGGGTTCTTGTTGGCTTACATCACGGATCTGCTTCCGGAGTAGCTCGACGAGCATCTCCAGCCACGTTTGCCCACGCGATGGAAGAAGGCTGACGTTGTCGCCGAGCCGACCAATCGAATCGCCGCTACATGGTCGAGCAACAAAACGCCGCGTGATGAACCAGGACACGATCGTCATGAGCGTCATCACCAGCCACGTGAAGACGACCGTGGCGTTTAGCTTAAGGAAGCCAATCTGCCAGAAAACGGTCTCATCGGGACTGAGGTTCATGAGCTCGACCCCACAGACCGAGTGGTAAGCGTGAAGACGATCTGGCGGCCTGCAAGCAACCCAGCAAGACAGACTGCTACCAGTCGCCAATCAAGGCTCGTAGCAAACCAAACAGCGATCAACAGCAATGCCATGCGAATGACACCGGACGCCAGCACGATTGCCGCCGACCTTGTACGCATCGCGTGCTGAACCGTTAGCCAGAGACTCCAAAAGTAGGCCAGCCCCGCAGCAAAACCCATGAGCGCAGCAAACAGGTAACTCAGATAGTCGTCATTCATTTGGCTCACCCTGCTCTTCCGTCAATGGTTCACTTTCTCGACTCACCCACATCCATGCGTTGACGCACCCAGTCCCAACACCAACCAGCAAAAGCATCAACGTCCATGAGTGGGGGCCGTTGTATCGTGCATCGATCCAGACGCCGACTGCTGCCCCAACCAACGTTGGTACCGTGATTGACCAGCCAATCAGCCCAAACATCCCGAGCCCAAACCAAACGCCGCGATCCCCCTCACGTCTCGCTCGGATCTTTCGCTGGCTTTGCCTGGCAACGGCGTGTTCCAGATTCTCTTCGTCAGATGTGTCGTTGGGTGGGTTCATGTCACGACCTCACCAAGTTCGATGAAACGCTGCATGAGATCCAATTCGAGCCTCGCCATCGCTGACCTTGCACTGCGTTCGCTGGAATCGATTGCAAGAAAATCGTCGCGAACCGTTGACCGCAACGATTCAATGTCGTCGCCAATCACCGCATGCCGGGTTGAAACAAGAACCTCAGTACCTCTCTTCACCAGAATACCTTCATCAACGGCAATGAATCGTTCCACGTTGCCGTCCTGAACGAACGACAAAAGCCCCGGCGACAGTGCGGTCAGGAAGTCAATGTGCCGAGGCAGCAGGCAGAACGATCCACTGCGAGACTCAGCGACAATCTTTGTTGCCTGCTCCGAAAGTAGAACGCGGCCTGGTACGAGAATTCTTAGATCCATCATCAAGCAACCTCCTGCAACGCTTCGCTGGCTCGACCAACCATGTACAGCTTGGTCTCCGGGAGATCGTGAAACTCGTCGTTCAGTATTCGTTCGCAGTCGATCAGCGTGTCTTCGACAGAGACAGAACGTCCCGAACCACCGGTGAATTGTTCCGTGGTAAAAAATGGCTGTGTCAGAAATCGTTCCAACCGTCTGGCCCGATTGACGGTCCGGCGATCCTCACGTGAGAGCTCTTCCAGCCCCAGCATGCCGATGATGTCTTTTAGTTCTTCATATTCAGCCAGCGTCCGCCTGACGTCGCTGGCAATTCGGTAGTGGTGTTTGCCAACGATCGATGGCATCAACATTTTGGAAGCGGACTCAAGCGGATCGATTGCTGGATACAGGCCCTCGCTGGCTCGCTTGCGAGACAACACGATCGTTGATGACAGATGTGCGAAGGTATGGACCGCTGATGGGTCGGTAAAGTCGTCGGCTGGCACGTAGACGGCTTGAACCGAAGTAATCGATCCGGTCTGAGTTGTGCAAATTCGTTCCTGTAGTTCGGCTAATTCGGTGGCGAGCGTAGGCTGATAGCCAACGCGTGAGGGGATTCGACCGAGCAGTCCTGACACCTCTGTCCCGGCTTGGACGAACCGGAAAATGTTGTCAATCAGTAATAGGACATCCTGCCGGCAATCGTCTCGAAAATACTCCGCCATGGTCAAAGCCGTATGCCCAACGCGAAACCTTGCTCCTGGCGGTTCGTTCATTTGACCAAAGACCATGACGGTCTTGTCAAGGACTCCCGCAGCTTTCATTTCGCGATAGAGTTCTTCAGCCTCGCGACACCGTTCGCCAATTCCACAGAACAAGCTAACCCCAGAGTGCTGCCCAACAACGTTGTTGATGAGCTCAGTGATGAGCACTGTCTTACCAACGCCCGCTCCGCCAAACAGTCCCGCTTTTCCACCTCGTTCCAGTGGCGCAAGCAGGTCGATCGCCTTAATGCCCGTTTCGAAAACTTCTGCCTTCGTAGATCGCTCACTCAGCGCCGGTGAACTCTGGTGTACAGACCGATATTCGTCGCAATCCAGCGGTCCGCCCCGGTCAACAGTTTCGCCCCGCACGTTGAACATCCTGCCCAGCAATTTCCGTCCAACGGGCACCTGCAGTGGATGTCCGGTATCACGAATCATCATTCCGCGCGCTAGCCCATTCGTCTGAGATAAGGCGATCCCACGAACCGTTTGCTGATCAACATGGCTCACCACTTCGACCAGACACTGCCGCGCGTCGCCTGTCTCCAGAGCAGAGTGAATTCGCGGAAGCCGTCGCGTGAACCGCGCCTCAATAACGCTGCCACGAATCTCGACGACGCGCCCCACGCGTTCATCATCAGAAATCTCTATGGATCGCGACTTGTTCAAGACTGCCCACCCGCGTCATCAGCGTTGACCTGGTTCCAAGGCATCTTGGCCAATAGCATCGCCATACCACAGGAATCAGTCACGCCAGCAAACACCAATCCCGCCCCAACGAATCCGGACAATGCCAGCCACCACGGACTCACAAGGGCCATTACCGTGCCGAACAACACCAGAGTACCGGCTGCAATTCGCACCTGCCGTTCCAGCGATACCGTTTGCTTGCCACGGACAACCGGAAGCCCCAGATCCTCCCACGCAATCGCGCCGCCAGCGACGTTGACGACCTTGTCATAGCCAGCTTCAAGGAATGCCTCGCAGGCCTTCTTGCCTCGCGAATCTGAGCGGCACATGAAGTAGATTGGCTCGGACGCGTCAGTTCGATCGGCGATAATCTGCTGGACATCCATGTTGTCCAGCGGAACATTCTTCGCGGTCTCTGCATGGCACCCTCGAAACTCAGCCGGTGTCCTGACATCAATCAGTTCGATGTCGTATCCAGTGCTGATGAGCTTCTGAAGCTCGGCCGGATCAATGGTCGTGACTCGCATTGTTGCCTGCATGACTTTGCCTTTCCCTTACATGTGCGGTGTGCAAGTAGAAGCACTCTCGCCTGTGCCGAATTGTCACACGTTGATCGTGCAACAGATCACGAAGTGTTCTCAACGCAACCAGCGTGCCGATTCGCCACAGTGATTGAAGCACACAACAACAGTCGAACGACTTTCTAAGCGAGGCATGGATTCTGTTATTTGGAATGAGCCTTGCAGTTGGTGAACTCACCCGAACCGATTTGCCCCTACACGAATTGGAGAAAGATCATGGCGACAACAGACATGCGAAAGGTTGCCGAAATGCGAGTCGACACACGCTTCGGCTTCTACATTCACGCGTTGGTGTTCGCAGCAGTCATCACCCTGCTCTGGGCAATCAACCTTTCAAAGTCACCGGACCAGCTATGGGCACACTGGCCAACAGCCGGTTGGGGATTCGGACTGATCTGCCATGGGCTTACCGCACGAATCAGGCAGACCGTGGGAACGGAAAGTGTCCGAGACCAGCTGGTTGACGCAGAACTCGAAAGCATGCGCGAGCCTCAGTGACCTCCACCGTGTAGCCGATGGAGGGCCCGCCGCGAGTGTCAAACCCGTTTTACAAGTTGCTAGCCCTTAGGCCCGAGGCTAGCGCCGACGCCTCAATGGGCAGATAGCCAAAGCACATGCACTCAGCCGCTCAACTTCCGTCGAGCTGCCCTCAGGCGCAAGGGTTGCAACTGCTCTCGAAGGTTGTGAACAACTATCAGCCGACTTTGGACGTTCGAGAGATTGGAACCCTGATTGAGCTAAACCAAGGGGTCGCTGTCGTTTCAGGACTGCCTCGCGCGCAGCTTGGTGAGGTGCTTGACCTTGGACACGGTTGCCATGGGCTAGCTTTGAATCTCACACAAGATTCGGTCCATGCGGTGTTACTGGATGACAACGAAAATGTTGGAGCGGGCACAAGAGTCCGTCGAACGCATCGCGTCTTTGAGGTTCCGACTGGAGACCAGTTGCTTTCACGTGTCGTCGATCCTCTCGGAAGACCTCTCGATGGACAAGGTCCCATTCAAACATTTGATCGATTGCCTGTAGACCGTGAAGCACCTTCCATTATGGATCGAGCGCCGGTCACAGTTCCGCTGCAAACCGGAATAAAGGTAGTCGACGCGCTGGTTCCCATTGGGCGAGGGCAGAGAGAACTAATCCTTGGCGATCGGCAAACAGGCAAGACTTCCATTGCCGTAGACACGATTCTGAATCAACGCGGTCGCGACGTAGTTTGTATCTACTGCTGCATCGCACAGCGGACCACTTCTGTGGCTCGAGTTGTTGACACCCTTAGGTCGCACAAGGCGATTGACTACAGCGTTGTCGTTGTTGCAGAACCTGACTCACCGGCGGGAACCCAATACATCGCCCCGTACGCTGCGACTGCCATGGGTGAGTGGTTCATGCAGCAAGGCCGCGACGTCCTGATTGTCTACGATGATCTCACCGCTCACGCCCGTGCTTATCGCGAATTGTCTTTGCTCATGCGAAGACCACCGGCTCGTGAAGCCTATCCCGGCGACATCTTCTATCTTCACTCTCGTCTGCTTGAACGATCAACGCATCTCTCCGAGCGATGCAGAGGTGGTTCCCTGACAGCCCTGCCGATCGCAGAAACTGAAGCACAGAACCTCTCGGCCTACATTCCAACCAATCTGATTTCAATTACTGACGGACAGATTTACCTGTCGCCAGAGCTGTTTCGCAAAGGGCAACTGCCCGCCGTCGATGTCACTCGATCTGTTTCTCGAGTCGGCGGGAAAACACAGTTGCCAGCGTATCGCAGCGTGGCTGGCAGTCTACGGCTCTCGTACTCGCAGTTTGAAGAACTCGAAAAATTCGCAAGGTTTAGTAGTCAACTGGATCCAGACACACGAAACACCTTGGAACAAGGACGCAGGGTTCGCGAGATTCTCAAACAGGACCTCCATGCGGTCATGAGTGTCTCAGATCAAATTGTAGAACTCATCGCAATCACAAGCGGGCACCTAACTGAGGTCCCTCTCGAAGAGTTGCTACCAGTCGTGGAACGGATTCGCGCGTCCGTCTCATCAGCGCAAGCAACTCTGCTGAAGAAGTTCGAACAGAATCAGAAGCTTAGTGATTCGGAGCTGACCGTCCTGAAGTCGTCAATCGATGATGCGATCCTTTTCGCGACAGGAGCGTCGCATGGAGACACTTAAAGCACTCGGACGACGTGTTGCCGTCGCGGATGATGTGCGTGGCATCGTCGGCACGATGAAAGCCATCGCCGCGGCAAACATTCGCCAGTTCGAAGCGTCCGTCGATTCAATGGCCGACTACAATCGAACGCTACGACTGGGGTTCCAGATCCTATTCCACGAATGCAGAGTACTGGATGACCGCGAAGGCGCTTTGACCACTCCGTCCGATCTGCGTTTGATTGACACTCGACGCGATAGGCCCGGCCGGTTTGGAGCGATCGTCTTCGGTTCGGACCAGGGGCTGTGTGGCCGGTTCAACGAAGAAATTTGCGAATACACCGCTCAGCGTATGCAATCGCTGGGCCCCGACCATGCAGCGTGGTCCGTCATCTCCATTGGCAATCGTGTTCAGATGCAGCTCGCCGAAAGCGGCTTTACGATTGCCAAGGCCGAGAGCGCTCCGAGATCCCTGCCAGGCATTGGGCCGTTCGTGCAATCACTTTTGCCAACCGTGCAGCGATGGCAGGAAGAGGACGCGGTCGAACGCGTGTTCGTGTTCTACAACAAACGCCTAGCTGCGTCGAACTTTCAGCCGACTGAGATTCGGTTGCTACCACCAGACATTCAAAGCATGTCGAAACCACGGGCGTCTGATGGCGAGTTCGCCACGTTACCGACTTACACAATGAATCGAACCGAGCTGTTCCGGTCCCTCATCCGACAATACCTGTTTGTATCACTCTTCAAAGCCTGCGCGGAATCGTTGGCGAGTGAGAACGCAAGCCGCATCGCCTCGATGCAGGCGGCTGAGAAAACTATCGAAAACCGCCTTGGCGAACTGAAGTCACAGTTGAATGAACGACGTCAGACAGCGATCACCGAAGAGCTTCTCGACATTGTGACCGGCTACGAAGTCAGTACGTCTGCCAGGAAGGATCAGGCTTAGCCAGACAGCTCGGTCCAACGCAATTTCTGCTCTCGATATGACCGCAGCTTGTCTAGCATTTTTGTCTGTGAACTTTCATCAAGCACAGTCAAGTGGCTTAGCAGTGAACCGCAGGCCACAGCGTGTTCAAATCCGATTCGCAATTGCTGAACGACTTTGGCGCGATCTTCTGACGGCAGCGGTTTGTCAGCGTGATCCAACAAACATCGCAATGCGCTGCGAGCAACCTGGTGTTCGTGGCGAAGCGTCTTGCCGTAGTCGGTGCCACGTTCCGCCTCGACTGTTGGGTAGAGCACGTGTTCTTCGAATTCGATATGTGGTCCGGCTACAAGGTCCAGTTCTGTCGTTAACCGGTTGATTGCTAAACGGTCGTCGGTTTCGACGGCCTCAATCAAGTCGCGAAAGCCACGTGTTAGCTTCTTGTGGTCGGCAAGAAATTCGGTCTCGAGTTCGGTCCTTGGCATGACAATCTCCGGGTGTGGTTTTGGGGACTGATAACCACTAGATGCAAACAGTGTTCCGCAGGCGTTTGGAACGGAATGTGCTTTGATGTAATGCATGCCAATGCGGGTACCAGGCTCGAGTCCAGAGTTGGTTCTCGAAGATGTGCGGCGTGACAAACACGCACATCAGCTGTGCCAAGCGGGCTCGAAGCGAAAGGAGAACCGACAATGTGTCGCCTTTATGCAATGCGATCCAGCGAACCCACGAAAGTGGAATGCACTTTGGTCCATTCGCAAAACGCATTACTTCTACAGAGCCGTCAGGACATGACGGGACGCACTCACTCTGACGGTTGGGGCATCGCCTACTACTCCAACTCTCAGCCAACGATCGAGCGGCAAGCTTCGGCGGCGTTTACCGATCTCGGGTTCAGCCAAGTCGCTGAACGAGTTTATGCAAGGACTGTCATTGCACACGTTCGGCTTGCCACCGTGGGTGAATTGCGACCGGAGAACACGCACCCATTTTCGTTCGAGCGTTGGGCTTTCGCACACAATGGAACCGTCGAAGGCTTCGAATCGCTTAGGACGCAACTGATTACCGAAACACTACCGGTTCTCAATGCGACGAGGCTCGGTGGAACAGACAGCGAGTACCTATTCCTGTGGCTGCTCTCGCGACTGGTCGGCGCGGGCGTCGATCTGGCGAGCGGTATCACAGATCTCACTCTAACCGCATCAACGGTTGCGAACGCCATCAGAGAACTTGCTGCTCGTTCGTCAGAACTCAACCTCGACAACAAGCCTAAACTCAACATCGTCCTGACGGATGGCGATTCAATGATCGCAACACGTTGGAATAACTCGCTGTTCTATCTGCAGCGTGGTGGGCTGCACGACTGCGACATTTGCGGCATCCCCCACGTGCACCATACGCAGGAAGCAAATTACAGGGCCACGGTCATCGCGTCCGAGCCGCTGTCAGGCGAAACATGGATCGAGGTACCCAACAAATCTGTGATCCGAATCGACTCCGACGCACGAATGGAACTTGAACCCATTGGTCTCTCTCCCGCTTCTTCCGGTACCACTGCAGGAGCCTAACAATGCGATACATCCCTATCGTTTCACATCAGTTGCCGCAGCCGTCTTCAGTAATGCAGCGAAAGGTTGAAAACCTTGCAGCTGATCTGTTGATCGAAAACCTAGAGCTGCAACTTGATGAATCGTTGCGAGCATATCTTCCAACCGGCAATACCGATGGCCCGGCTCTTCACATCGATGATCTCACTGAAATTTCGATGATCGATCATGAAGGCGACCCCACGTTTTACCAGGATCGCGGGCGACTGAGGGCCGGGTCTGAGGACACAATTGTCACGTGTTCCCGCCCGGTTCCCGGATATGAAGAGTATTGCACTGAACAGCTTGGCTTAGGCGATCCACAGTGGCTTCGACCAGCCGACCCGCACAATTCCCTTCACGTGGCAGAGGCTGCCTGGCAGGATCGTGAAGTCCGTAGAGAACTTACGCGCCGCATTCGCGACGGCAGATTGTCGTACATTCATCCACACATGGGGTCGAAGGCAGTTTGGCAACTCGCGAAGCTGCTGCACGACGCCAGTCATCGACCAATCCCGGTTCTCGCTGCCACGCCGGGACTATGTCGTTGGGCAAACGACAAAGTACAGTTCACACAGACGGCCAAGCGGCTCTTCGGCGAGGGTCTGGTACCGATGACGCTTTCAGCGTGGAACTACGCCAACGCCGCAAAGCACGCCAGAGCCATCGCGGAACAAGCAGAGGTTGTCGGCTTGAAGGTTCCAGATTCTGCAGGCAGCGGCGGCAACGTTGTCTTGCCCTCGACAAAGCTACGAGGCAAGTCGTTGCTTGAAATCGAACGCCTACTTGAAAAAGAGTTCACCGCGATAGGTTGGACCGGAAACCAACCATTGCTTGTGAGCGCATGGGAAGAAGACGTTCTGAACTCGCCATCTGCCCAGCTTTGGATCCCTGCAGATGTGGATGAACCACCAGTCGTCGAAGGTGTGTTTGTTCAAGCCACGTTGGGCGCTGAAGCAAAGTTTGTTGGCAACCAACCCGCACAGCTGCCGCACGCGTTGGCAAATGAAATCGTAGATCGATGCTGGCTGCTTGGTCGGTTGTTTCAACTGCTGGGTTACGTCGGACGGTGTTCTTTTGACCTGATCTTGATTGGCGACTCGTTTCAGAACAGCCGGATCGAGTTCATCGAATGCAACGGACGCTGGGGCGGCACTTCGCTACCAATGACTTTGATGAACCGTTTGTTCGGCGACTTTGCCCAACAACCATATGCTTCACATGTCTGCAGCATACCGGGCCTGAACGCTATCAGCTTTCGGGCATTGGTCGGGGATCTTGGTAACGACCTGTACGACAGCCGAACAGGCAATGGCCGCTTCATCCTATTCAATCCAGGCCGGATGCGGGAACTCGCAGGCGTGTCCGTAATCGGCCTCGGTGAAACCTGGGAGGCCGCACAAGTCACTGCGTTTACAGACTTTCCAAAGTTGGTAACGCAGTTGCTGGCAAGCCAAACCGCATGACTAGAGACATTGCGAATGTGACGAACCAATCGACTGCTGCCGATCACTCATGGGACGCTGCGGAAGGGGCCTTGTTTCCGCTCGGCGCCGTTTGGCTGTCGGGCGAGAAGGCGTGGAACTTCGTGTTGTACTCAAAGAACGCTGAACGCGTGCAGCTCTGCTTCTTTTCGGAAGCCGATCTATGTGTTCCTGCCTACTGCTTCGACTTCGACTATCTCCGCAACAAGACAGGGCCGCTTTGGCATTGCCGAATATTGGATGAACAACTGATGGAGGCCCGGTACTACGCATACCGAGTCGATGGGCCAGCACCCAAGTCTGGTTTCGATTACCACACCTTCGATTTTCAGAAGCTGTTGATCGATCCGTACGCGAAGTCACTGTTCTTTCCTCCTACTTTCAGTCGCGAGGCCGCGCGACTACCGGGAGACAACGCCCGGCAGGCGGCGTTATGCGTGTTGGAGAAAGAAACTTGTGGTTTCGATTGGCCACAGAAGAAGCCGAACCTGCACCAGTCGGACCTCGTCATTTACGAACTCCATGTTCGAGGGTTTACTCGACACCATTCGTCAGGAGTGACGAATGACAGGCGCGGCACGTTCGCTGGTGTCGTCGACAAGATTCCGCATCTTCTGGACCTCGGTGTGACGGCTGTCGAACTGATGCCGGTGTTCCAGTTCGACCCAAACACAAACGACTTCTGGGGCTACATGCCTATTAGCTTCTTCGCACCGCAAACCAACTACACCAGCAACCGGAAAGCATGCACGCAACGGAACGAATTTCGACACATGGTCGACGCGCTGCATGCGGCAGACATCGAGGTGATTCTGGACGTAGTTTACAACCACACGGGCGAAGGAAACGAAGTCGGCCCCACCTACAACCTCAAGGGGATCGACAACTCAACCTACTACATGCTGTCGCAGGATGCTGACCAGCCTTACTGCAATTACAGCGGAACAGGGAACACGCTACACACCGCGAATCGAGCCGTCCGGCGTTTGATTCTGGATAGCCTGCGATACTGGCACGACGAAATGGGGGTCGATGGATTTCGCTTCGATCTGGCCTCTGTCTTTACGCGCGATTCAGATGGTTCCATCAACCTCAAAGACCCTCCCATCTTCGCTCAGATTGCAGCCGACCCCGCGCTTGCTGATGTTCGGCTGATTGCAGAACCATGGGATTCGGGCGGAACCTTTCAGTTGGGCAATCGCTTCCCCGGAATTGCCTGGATGCAGTGGAACAGCCACTTTCGCGACACACTACAACGATTCGTTCGCGGAGATCCGGGGATGGTGCCGGAACTCATGACGCGGCTCTACGGGAGTTCTGATCTGTTTCCGGACGACCGACTTAACGCCTGCAGACCATTTCAAAGCGTCAACTACGTGGCTTCCCATGACGGACTTACGATGGCTGATCTCGTGTCCTTTGATCGCAAACAAAACTGGGCCAACGGGCACGACAACACAGACGGCCACGTCGACTTCAGTTCAAGCTGCGGCTGGAACGGCCTCGACGCGCCGCCCGCTGTCCTTCGGCAACGCAAGCAACTAATCAAGAACTTCTGTTGCCTCTTGCTGCTGTCCAACGGCTCGCCAATGTTTCGCGCGGGAGACGAATTTCTGCAAACACAATGCGGCAACAGCAACCCATACAACCAGGACAACGACACCACATGGTTGGACTGGAGCCTGTTGGAGACGAACGCAGACCTCTTTCGCTTCTTCAAGCAAATGATCGCGTTCCGCAAGGCACATCCATCCATCTCGCGATCACGATTCTGGCGCGATGACATTCGTTGGTACGGCGTCGATCACGAAGTCGACATGACCAAGGCTTCGCAGCAACTTTCGTATTGCCTCCATGGTGCATCTCAGGGCGACGACGATCTCTACGTCCTGATTAACGCAGGCGACACGGCCCAGGAGTTTGGACTCTACGAAGGTCCGGTTGGTAGCTGGAATCGAATCGTCGACACTTCGCTTGGACCGCCAGACGACATTGTCACCGAATCCTGCAGCATCCCTGTCGACCGGCAGTACTACTCAGTCAATCCAACGTCTGTCGTCATACTTGTATCGAACGGCACTCGTGTCACGCCTTCAATCCACTCCTGACTGAGACAAATGTCTGGCCGTGGGAACTGGTGACGACTCAGTAAGCGAAAACCATGAGTGCTATCAAAGTACATGTAGTGATCAATTTCGAAGCGTGTGCGGGAGACGCGAATCAGGTTGAATGAGTTTTTCTCCTGCTCCCGACCGCGGCCTCGGCGTGACGTTGATGTCCCTGAATGTACGATGATGATCCCGCGCTGTCGGTCGGAGCCCGGATAGAAGTCGAGCGAGTTGCCAATGAAGGCACGATGAAGATGTCCCCCCAGAATCATCTCGACGCGCATCTCATTGAAACACTCGATTGCTCGACGTGATCGGGGCATCGAACGATCTCGAAGAGAGTCAGGGGCAGCCGCAAAATGGTGGTGTGCGACCACGACGCGAACGTCTTCATCAGAGGCGGCTTCGAATACTTTACGACAGTGGTCCAGCTGCCAACTGTGTATCTTTCCATTCGAAATTGCAGAATGCGGCGCCGTGGAATCCAGCCCGCAAATCGTCAGCCCCCGATGTTGAAGCGTCGGATTGACTTCTTCTGAAATGAAACGTTGATAGTTCGCCAGCGGCTTCCGCAGACGCTCTCCGGCGCGATACAGCGGAACGTCGTGGTTCCCCGGCACCACCAACGTCGGCACGTCAGGCAGGCGATCCAGATACTCGCGAGCTTGCTGGAACTCGGCAACTTTCGC
>JBGCDN010000278.1:0-3438 GCA_045105495.1 Planctomycetaceae bacterium | reverse complement strand
TGCCGGCAAGTGGTAAGAGAGGAATACACAATGTTTCTTGTCGAAGTGCGATAGCAAGCCTTGGTTTGCCAGTGCACCGCCAATCGCCCCAGCACGTTCGTTGCCGACGTAGGCATTCGTGAAGAACTCAACCAAGCCCGTCCGACCGCCAATCTTCTTCGGTGCGTAAACGTCAGGGGCGGAGAAATTGGAAACGCGGCCTGAAATCATTCGGTCGATACGTTCAATGGTGAGCTTCTCCTCCGGAGGCAATTCCTTATCCATCCGAGCCATCGCCGCCATCGCCAGCGACGAGCTTTCCTCTTTGATCAACGCCTGCACGTAACGACTAAACGCTCGCTTGGGCTTGCCGTTCGCTTCATAGCAGCGGCCGAGGTTGTAGTTAATCATGCCGTCTTCTGGTAAACCAAAAGCGGCCGACAGAAGATGCCGCCACGCTTGCCGGTTATCCGTCGGTAGCAGCAATTCGCCAATGCGTCCGTGTAGCTTGTAGTTCGATTCCGGATAGCGGTCCTTCCGGGCCGACTTCAATCCAAGTTGACCGGCTTTAATGCCCAGCGCCTCGTTGCCTTCGTTGACCAGTTCTTCCAACAAGTCAAACATCCGCGTCGCGCGAAGGTCTTCGAGCATGCTGTCGTTGATGAAGGTCACAGCCTTCTCAAGCTGTGGCAGTTCGGCACCTTCGTCCAGATACAGTGTCAGTAGAAACTCGGAAGCTTCCTGCGCAAGCCGTGATTTTGGATTGGCAGTCAACCAGTCGACAACCTGATCGCCTTCTTCCGTCACCATCGCCTGGAAGTACGCGAGTTCCTCCTTCGGAAAGACCGGCGACCGCGCAGTTTCGATGGTTGCCAGAAGCGACTTACGATCGACATGAACCCGAAAGTTTTTCAGCAGGTTTAATCCGGTCACTCCGGCCACACCGTCCGGATGAACCAGCACAACTTCCTCCGGTCGGAACGCGACGTACGGAGCAAGATCAATCGTGTCGAGCTTCACAGCACCAACGTTTCCCGCTGGGGCGCCAAAATCATTGCACAGTCGCTTGTCGAGAACCGTATCGTATCGAGACGAACCGATCGCCATGGCTCGCTTAATCGGTTTGTCTCCACCCTCGAGAGTGATCGGTAGCCAAACCAGGTTGTTTTGTTTGCTAATCCGAGCAAGAACCTCTTTCGGATTTTGTGAGGTCTGTCGTCCGTCCAACTGGCCGGGCTTAAGCAGGCTCACCTGCCCCTGCGGCAGATCAAAAACAACATCGAAGTGTTTGAGAATCTCGACACCAAGCGCCCCGGACAACGCGTTTTCGCCGATCGCCTTCGAGTTGTATTTGGTGAACTTCTCAAAGTCCTCTTCGGGCCCGAGTTCCCGCCGCGCAACCTTCAGATCGAAATCCGGAAAGTGCAGTGTCAGTGGAACCGGCTTTCCACCCGGCGTCTCAGCTGGAAGGCCGGCAGCAGCTCGGTTGTGTAGTTGGAAGCCGTATGCTCCATCGAAGTCCAACCACAGATTGATGGGAGCTCGCATTCGCGGCCCGGAAATATCACAGGCCATCACAAGTCGGCCGTCGATAATCTGAACCGGAAAGGTTCCCCCTTCACCTGTAATCTCAGGAGCCTTGTCCAGCCGCTGAGCGCTGACGACATTGGCAGCACAGATGAGGCTGAACACCAACACGGCCCGCATCGCTGATCGCAAACGCTTAGTGGAAAACACGGTATTCACAGGCAACCCTAGCTGCAGTCGCGCTGAGCGGCGCGTCTTTCAGGACAATTGGTTACCCATAAAATAGAGGACTCAGCAGACGCGTGCACTCAAGAAGTCGCGACTGACTCTGCTAATGCCCAGAAAACTCGCTCGAAGCTTCAACCTCAGTGGCCAGCCAAATCCACTTATCCGGCGGTGAGGCGGTAAAGCAACACCGCCTCATCATGTCAGGCCTTAGAACCGGCTCTCCAAATATTTCACGGGCGAACATGCCCGCTCTGAATTGGAGCTACTTTCCGGCCCACTTCCTGACCGCTGCGATCGTTTTGGATTCGGTCACAACTCTCGCCGCTGACACATCCAGAACAATTCGAAAACCATGCTCCTTGTAGCTAAAACCGGGGAAGTGAGATCCTCGGAATGACGAGCGACTTTGCGTTCGTCGCTGCCACCAGCTTCCACCTCGATACACTCGCCGCGTGCCAGATTCCGGACCAGTTGGATCAACAGCAGGCAAGTCAGATCGAGTCTTGTATTCCTTTGGTTTGAACCAATCCTGGCACCACTCGAAGACATTGCCATGCATGTCGAACAGACCGAACGCGTTCGGTTGAAGTTGTCCGACGGGGCGAGTTGTCGCTTCCGAGTTGGGTACGGCCCATTCGGATGATTCGTAGTCTGAATATCGTTCGCCGTACGACCACATGGATTCGGTTCCGGCTCGACAAGAGTACTCCCATTCGGCTTCCGTTGGCAGCCGATAACCTGGGTTATCGAGTCGAACCCATGAATCATCCGATTGTTCGTAGCATGGTGGTGAGCCATTGGACGCGGCTAGTTGATTGCAAAACTCAACGCAGTCATTCCACGAAATTCGTTCGACTGGAAACTCATCATTCGTCAGATCTCCCAGATACTTCACCGTCGTTTCTGACGGAAAAAAAGCGGGCATCTC
Organism: Planctomycetaceae bacterium; assembly: GCA_045105495.1. Taxonomy (GTDB): domain Bacteria; phylum Planctomycetota; class Planctomycetia; order Planctomycetales; family Planctomycetaceae; genus CAYNWT01. The sequence continues at coordinate 776 of JBGCDN010000278.1, read as the reverse complement.
ACCAGTGACAGCGTGGTACTCCTGCTGCGTGACTTCATGTACGCCGAGGTAGAACGGCTGGCTAATCCGAACAGTGTGCCGCGGCAGTTCCGCTTTGTAGCTGTCTCGCGTTTTCTTCTTCTTCGCGTGCCAGCCGATCAGGGTTTCGATGTCAGAGTCTCGAACTCCCATCTGAAATTCACCAGGCGGAATAAGCCGCATTGTAATCCCGACGTTGTTCGTGAACTCGACTGGAAGCTCAAGGTGTTCGCTCCACGCAGACTGAAATGCCATGGCCTCGGCTGAATCAAACGGAGCAACAGCCATCGCGGGTGCGGGTCGTGATCGTGTTAGGGAGATCACGTCCCGTTCCGTGAGTGCTCGGTTGTAGAGACTGACCTCATCGATGTCGCCGGAAAGGTCTCGGTTACCTGAGTTCCCCAGCACGAGATCTGAGCTTGTGGTCGCGATGCCGTGAGTAATCGGCACCGTATTGTTGGGTTGGCCGTTGATGTAGAGCGTTAACTGAGTGCCATCGTGGGTCAGCGCGACATGCTGCCATGCTCGTCGGATGCTGCGACTTGAAGCGATAACGGTTTCGTTGTCTGAACCAGCGATACGACAAATGAGCCTTACCTTCGATTCCTCTGTCTGCTTCGCGCCGACGATTGCGACAGTGAAGCTACCTTGCTTCTCGATGATTGGGATCTCAGCCCTGTTATAGGCATGCCCTCGGCGTAACCAGAACGCGATGCTCATCGTGTCTGGACAGCTCAACGTTTCGTGATGAGAGATTG
>JBGCDN010000277.1:0-11115 GCA_045105495.1 Planctomycetaceae bacterium | reverse complement strand
GCCGTGGAATGAGTGGCCAGCCAACGGACTGCCTTTCTCTTCCTCAGATACGGCCGGCTCGGCGTCTTTCTCACCATCTACCGCGTCGTCATCGTTTTCGGCGACTTCAGTGTCCTCGGGCACTTCGCCAATAACAGTTGTGCTCTCCGGCTTGGCTGCCTCGACCACGGACTTCTTCGTCTCTTGCGATTCAGCCGGACTGAGCCCAAGCGTCAACATGAATGCGATTAGAAACAGAGTTCGAGTTATCGACATTGCAATCTCCGGCAACAGAACGGGCCGATGAATGGGAAGGGCAACCCGCGAAACCGCAGACTGCTTCAGAAGGTGTGGGTCTATATTTTGCCGGAGTCTCCGGACATCAACAACTACCGATCACGCGATTCTGCAAGTTTGCTGGCCGATTGAACACGACTTTGCAGGTAATGTCGTCCCCGTAAAGAAGTGAGCCGAGCCCGCCGTAAGCGTCCAATCCAGCAGCGTGGTTCACCAAAGCCCCTTTTTGAAGACTCCAACGCTGTTGGCCGAATATGTTTGTTCTGATACAAGATTCCGGGCACTTAATCAGACGCGGAGCACTGGCAGGATGGATGTTGCCGATCGAGTAGTCATCGTCACGGGCGGCGGAAACGGAATAGGTCGCGCGATGTGCCGGCGTATGGCTGTGGAGGATCCTCGTGCCATCATCGTTGCCGACTACGACACCGACGCCGCTCAAGCTGTCGCCGCCGAAATTCGTGCGACACCGTTTACCTGTGATGTGAGCGATGAAGAGCAAATTCGCGAACTCGTTCAGTTCGCGCGAACCGAGTTTGGACGGATCGACTTATTCTGTTCCAACGCCGGAATCACTGCCAAAGGCGGAACCGAGGTTCCAAACGACGAATGGCAGGCGATCTGGGATGTGAACGTCATGAGCCACGTTTACACAGCCCGGCACGTGGTTCCAATCATGCTGCGACAAGGCGAAGGGTGCTTGCTACAGACCATATCTGCGGCCGCACTTGTGACTGAAATCGGTTCAGCACCCTACTCCGTCACCAAACGCGCGGCGCTGGCATTCGCGGAATGGCTTTCTGTCCAACACGGCCGCGAAGGCTTGAAGGTCATGTGCTTGTGCCCCATGGGCGTTGAGACAGACATGTTGGACGAAGGTGACCCTGTCCACCAATACCTGCAGATGGATTCGCTGACGCCTGAAGACGTCGCAGAATCTGTCATCGCAGGTCTTGCTGAAGAACAGTTTCTTATCCTGCCCCATCCTCGGGTCGCCGAGTTCTTCGAACTGAAGGCGGAAGACTACGACCGCTGGTTGCGTGGAATGCAACGGCTAAACCAGAAGCTCAATCGTCGCCGAGCCGGTTCTGCTGCTTGATTCGAGCTGCCTCAAAGTGACCCGGCTTCACAAGTGCTCTTGTTTGTCGGTACAGTTGGTGCACCACAAATCGAATGAACTGCGTATGAGCTTCAGCTACGACGACCCACTGTTGAGCATGGCCCTTGTTTTGGTCGCCGGAATTATCGGCGGCGAAATCGTGGGGCGCATTAAACTGCCAAAGGTTACCGGTTGGATTGGAACCGGGATCTTGCTGCGTTTGGCAGACGGATACCTGCGGGATACACATGGGTACGATCTGAAGCTGTCGCCGGAGAAGGTCAAAGACTTTGGCCCATACTTCGGATTTGTACTTGGCTACATCGCCTTCACCGTCGGTGCGGCGTTGCACTTCAAGAGCCTGCGAAACTCTGGCAAGCGACTGGGTTTGCTGTTGCTGTGCGAAGCGATTCTCACACCCATGATCGTATTCGTCTCGCTGCGTTATGTCGGCGGAGTATCGGTTAAGGCATCGTTGATTCTAGCTGCAGTTGCGATCGCCGGAGCTCCCGGCACAACGGTTCTCGTCGTCCAGGAAGCCCGCGCGCGAGGTATTCTGACTCGAACATTGGTCGCGGCTGTGGCGTTAATCGACATGGTTGCAGTTTGCGTATTTGAGTTCTTCTTCGCGTTCATTCGTGAACCGGGTGTCGGGCTGAGTTCTGTCCAAGCCGGCCTGAGCAACATGGCCTACGAATTCACCGTTGCCGCTTTTGTTGGGCTTGGCTGCGCGATACTGGCGATCGCTTTAACACGCACCATTGTGGGACCCGCATTCGTTGGTCCGATAATGGTGGCCGTAATTTTGGGTGCGTGGGGAGCTGCGGCAGGGTTCAACGTGTCTGGTATTTTGGCGGCGACATTTGCTGGCATTTGGGTGTCGAACCTACAGCACGACACGGTGCGATCCACCGAAGCGTATTTACACTCCATCGGCGGCGTGCTGTTTGCGGCATTCTTTACGTTTGCCGGCATGAAGCTGGACTTCCTGCAAGTGCCAAAAATGCTGGGACTTGTTCTGCTGTTCTTCTTCGCAAGGTTCCTCGGCAAATACAGCGGCGCGTTTGCGGCGATGCAGCTGGCCGGTGTCACAAAACCGGTTCGAAATTTCCTCGGACTGTCTTTGCTTCCACATGGAGGCGTCGCTGTCGGGCTCATTCTTCTGGTTCAAAACGAACCAACCTTCGCGCAGTCTGAGGGCATGGTCAACATCGTGACGACTGTCGGCCTGTCCGCATTGGCAATCAATCAGCTACTGGGCCCGAGCGGTGCACGTAAAGCTCTGGAGATGGCTGGCGAAAGCAACAAAGCTCGACCGCGATTGCTGGACTTCCTGGACGAACATCACATTACCCTCGACATCACCGGCAAGTCGAAGGAAGACGTTGTTCGATCTTTGGTCTCACAGCTTTACGCAACATCCAGTCTGCCAATCGATCAAGAAGACTTCGCCGACCAAGTGATGCGGCGAGAGACCATCGAATCGACGTGTGTTGGACATGGCCTGATGATCCCGCATGCGATCATCGCCGCCGATGCGAAACTGGAAGGCGTACTTGGAATCAGCACAGACGGTCTGGATTTCGATACACCAGACGGTCGATCCATTCACGCCGTGTTGCTACTGGCAACGCCTGAGAACCAACGCGATCGTCACCTCGAAATTCTGGCCGCGTTCGCTCACGCAATCACGCACGACGAAAACCTCTGCGAACAACTCTACCACGCTCGAAGCGCAGCCCATGCTTACAGTGTTCTCCACGCTGACGACGCTGAAGAACTCAACTACTTCCTCGAAGAAGTCATGGAAGAAGTTGGCGTCGCCAACGACGGCCAACAAAACCGAACGCGCAACTAGGCAACGTCCCGTTGCCTCGGGGTTCGGCGGCGATGTTGGGAGAGTGCTTGTCGGGTTGCTTTTCGCCGCATGTACGGCTCTTGAGTTCCGAAGACTCAATACTCGGCCCATACCCGTCCTCGCGGCGAAGAACCAATCGAAGAACACCCTCCCAACGTCGACGCCGCACTCGGTAAAGCGGAACGCTTTTAGAATTCGAGGAAGGAGAAGATGAATTGGATTAGAAGTACCCAGAGTGTTGACCAAAGGATGGCGGACGTGATTCCTTCGGAGACATCACGAGTCGATCGTTTGGTTTGAACACCTCGGCAGTAGCAGACAAGTCCCGTTCCAAACGCACAGATGAGCGTTTTGGTTAGCAGCCAACCGGTTCCGGTGTAGAAGAAATGATCTGCCACCCGTAGTTCTCTGTGATAGTGCATATCCCAGAAAATTGCGCCTTCTTCGGGGTGCGTGGCGACGAACGCCAGCAGGCTGGTCGCGGTGGCGACGACGTATGAGATACCGAGCAGGATGGGGGTTCCGATGAGGAATGCCAACAAGACTGTGGATAGTAAGTATCGCTGAGGATTCGCCCCCAACGTGCGCATGGCCGACAGCTGGTTGCCGTACGACTTGCCTCCAACATCCGATGCGACCGCCGCGCCCGATCTTGCGGCTACGAGGATTGTCGTGAGAACCGGGACGAGAATTCGATACAACGCGAAGCCCATGGAATGTAGTAAGTTCTCAATGAGCAATGGTTCTGTATAGCTGGCGTAGGGCAGGAACTTGAACGTGAAGTAAGTCGCGACGAACCCAATGATCATCCCAGCGACAATCACGTAAGCCCATGCCGACGGGCCCGCTACCAAACGTAGGTAGTGAAGCAAATAACGGAAGCCCCATTGAGGACTGCGCCAAAGCGGCAAGACGGACAGTGGCGACTTGATAACTGTGGTCGCCGCGCGCGTTGTCAGGTCGAAGAAGTCGCCGATGCCTTTCACGATACCGGTTGTGAATCGCTTGAGTTTTGGCTGTTCTTTCGGTTCGCTTTGCTTGATGGGCGGGGCTTGTAGCAACTGAGGCAACCGAGTCCACTCGTCGGGAGGAACACGGTTCAACGCCTGTGCCTGCGGATCGAACAGGTAGATGTCGTCTGCAATTCCGGGCAATGATTCGTAGTCGTGAGTTACGATGATGGATGTTTTGGGGAACCGTTCGTGCGTCTCGCCAATCATCTTCGCAACGCGATGTGCGGTGATGGCATCGAGACCCGAAGTTGGTTCGTCATACAGGATGACATCTGGTGCAAACGCAAGTGTCCGGGCAATCGCCAGCCGTTGCTTCTGCCCACCACTGAGCGCGCTGGTGGGAGTGGATCGAGGGACTTCGAGAGTGTCGAGAAGTTGTTCCGGCGTTACGGATTCGTTGCGTCGAAGCCGATGCGATTCTGCGAATCGAACGTTGTCGAGTGCAGAGAATTCGTCGAACAGAGCGAAGTTCTGAAAAACAATTCCAATCGGATTTCGCGCCGTTTGTTGACTGCTGTCATCTGATGTGCAGGCAACCCGACCGTCGATTTTGATCACGGTATCCGACTTGGGAATCAGGCCTGCCAGTGTTCGCAGCAAGACTGATTTCCCAGCACCGCTGCAGCCAACAATGAGCGAAACACGTCCCGCTTCGAAGTGGACGTTGGCGTTGTCTAAGAGTACTCGGTTGCCGACTCGAATCGTCAAATCGATCAGGCTGACAGCCGTCCCGCTGCGATTGCCACGTACTTCTGGCTCTGGTTCTTCCGAGTTCATTCTGAACCTCGAACGCGTCTGATACGCCCAGGGTAGGCCGTATTTTCACCGCCAGCGAGAACAGGGATGACCTCCGGATCGGGAAGAACACCGTGGTCATCGGTACGTTCGGACAGAACCAGCCACCGTTGGTCTTTGTGCAGAATCTGCCTTCGCAAAACGGCAGCAAATTCCGGAGTAATGCCGCTCTCCGGCGTCCCGAACAACAGCTCGCCCATTCGAACTGCGGTCGGTTCGAACCGTTCCGATGCCAACCGAAAGGCTTTCTGAGCTTGTGGGCTGGTCCATGTTTTTTCCAGCACCTCGCGAACTCGCGGGCTATCGATCATGACTTCTTTGAGAATCTGAAACACGATCCGATGCACTTCAGGATCTTCGATGATTGCCGAGAGATTCTTGCGAACTGCTTTTCGAACCGCTGGGTTCTTGGCGGCGTCTGCGAAGATCCGTTGGATCGCGGCAACAATTTCGTCCGACCGCGATTCGAGTTCCGGAACAATTTCTTTCTCCATGAACCGCTGCCATTCTTTCCGCACGCGATCGCGTTCAGGAAGCGGTGACTTGTCGTAGATGTAGCGCCAGCCGAATCGCCAGAGCGACAACTTGTCCCACAGCGTTTTGCCAACCTCTTCGGCAACCGGTTCTGCGTGCTTTCTGACGATCGGAAGCAGTTCTTCGCGAACCAGCGGGACGACTTCTTTGGTGACAAGGTCCTTTTGGTACTTGTCACCAAGCTGGGTCAGTTCTTCGCGATGCCGCTTCAGAGCAACGGTGAGTTCGTCCTCAAGAACACCAACGGATTCGCGGATGCTCTGTTCCAGCAACGGTTTGAGTTCGGCGACAATTTCTTCTCGATGCAGCAGGACAGCGTTTCGAATTTCGACCGCCAAGGCGTCGCGTTTCGACGGCGGGAGCAGCGTCGCCACAGTTGCCGCCAGCGAATTGGGCGACGTGTAATGCGTAAGGACGACGTCTGCAGGATTCTCTGAGTCGTAGAGAACAATTTCCGCACGATCTGTCGTGGCAGATTGAACCTTCGCGGGCTGGCTTGATTCCGCGGCTGCTCGAATCACAGCCGTCACTTCACCCAACTGTGTCGCCTGACCGTCGACAAAACCGAAGACAGGATCGCCAACGACAAATCGCAGGTCACGATCTGCCTGGATCGACACAAAACGTCGATCCGTTGTCGCAAGGTTCAAGACATCTTGCTGCACGTCAACTCGCGAGTGCCCTTGCTCTTCGAACTTTGCATCAACGAGCTTCAGGCCGGCAAAGAGCATAACCCCCCAAAGCACGATCCCGATTGTAATTCGAACTGAGCGCATACGTATTCCATGACCGGCCCGATCGAATTCTACGGTTTTTGTTCAGGCAGTGTTACGAACTTTAACGATGCAGACACGCGCCGGCTCAAAGCGTTCTGAGAAAAAAGGCGGCAGCAGACGAATGATCGGCGTCAGGAATCACGCCTGCCAGAGACCAACGTACCATTCGACAACGGTGTTGAGGGTTTCTGACTTGCTGCACAGACTCGCAAGCGGCAAGTAAAGAAGCTGCAGCAGCGGGCTCCGTCCGCGTTCAACGGCTTGACGCCACGACGTGTAGAACGGTCCGACCGAAAGAACATAGATCCCAAAGAAAATGACGGTCCAACAGTAAGACTGCATTACGAAATCGTAGACGGCTCTCCAGCCAGTCAGCTGCGGTTCAACAGCAAGGTCCGATTCAACAACTTCGACTTCCGCGAGACTGTCGGAGTTGTCTTCAGCAATCTGGTTGTCGGGAACATCGTTCATATGACTCAGTCGGTGAGAGCAGCCTCAATTCTTGTCATCAGCTCTTCAGGTTCAGATTCTACAATCAACGCATCCAGATTGCCCGCGTTGAGGAACCCGGTCTTATCCATATGCTGAATGAAGCTTACCAGTTGATCGTAAAACCCATTAACGTTCAGCAGGCCAATTGGGTTTCGATGCAGTCCCAGCTTCTCCCAGCAAAGCACCTCGAATAGTTCTTCCATCGTGCCAAAGCCGCCCGGAAGTGCGATGAACGCATCCGATAGTTCGATCATCAATGCTTTGCGTTGGTGCATTGAACCTACAACTCTCATATCCGTCACGGACGGATGCTGAAGTTCAATCGACGCAAGGTGTTCCGGAATGACACCGATAATTGAACCGTTGTTTTCAAGCACAGCATCAGCCAGCGCGCCCATCAGGCCAACCTGGCCTCCTCCGTAGACGGCTCCAAAGCCACAAGACACGATTAATCGGCCAAGTTCTTGCGGGGATTCTTCGAAGTCCGGGTCGCTACCGCTTCTTGATCCACAGTAGACACCGATGCGTTTCATGCCGCCGGGCCATCAGCAGACTGTTGAACCTGCTGAGCGTATGCAGCCTGAGCTTCTTCGCTCATACGGAAAACAGTTCCACGATCGCACTGCTTAAACCCGGCGCTTTCAAGCAACTTGATTTCGCCAGCAGCCGCTTCGTCGACACATGCATCAATCAGAGTAATCAACTGCTCTCGCAGGTACTTGGACATCTCCAACAACAGCGACAGGTCGTATGCCTTCTCAGAGTGTTCGTCGGAAACGCAAACCTGACCCAACCCGGCTGCTCGCTGACCCCACTTTGGGATGAAGGAATCCAGTCCGAAAATCTTGCAGCTCGCGAGCGGTTCACGAGATGACTTTTCGAGCAAACTGAACTTCACACAATCCATGCGTCCAAATCGAGTCATCCACCACCAGGAAGCATCGTTCTTTGGGTCGCTCGGTTCTAACTGAGTCTTACGGCGATTGGTAATCAGCTTCACATTCACCGGGTCACGCGAACCAGCGGCCAAATCCTTCTGATAACTCAGGTAAGTCTTCGCTGGTTCCCAACCACGCTTGCCAAAGAACTCGGCAAACGGACCATCGGAGTCTCGGAAGCCACATGGTTCTGATCCACCGTAAAGCCCAACGTAAAAGCCGTTAGTCACCTCGGTTGGACCGAGCTCGACAGATCCGACCCCCAAAGCCGCGAGGTAACCGACACCTCTCTTGAGCAATTCAGAACCGATTCCAGCGTTTCGGGAATCAGGATGAACCAACAGAGCGACGATACTTCCGCTGGTGTCAGACAAACCAGTCTGTTCTTCATTCACAGCGCGGGTCGCGTGTACGAAGCCGACAATCTGATTGTCTTCAACTGCGACAATCAATCCGTTCTTATCAAAGAACGACTGGGCGAAGACGAAGAACTCAAATGCGTCGACAGTTACACCAGACGCGGCCCCTTGGCCAAGACCTGAAGACTCCCACAGCGCAGCAATTTGCGGTGGATCTGAGTTATGAAAGCATCGATAAGAGATCACGGTTTCGCTTCACGTACAGGCCCGGTCGTCGACGCGACTTTAGTTCTAGTTGAGAACTCTGGCAACCAGTTTAGCCCAGTCATACTATGAACAGGGACACATTCACCGAAAGCCGCCATGACTGACTCTCACTTTACCAACGACGAAATCATCGCGTTCCTCGACGAGATGCTTCCGGCCGATCGTATGGCCGCGTTCGAAACAGCGCTTCGGGATTCTGAAGAACTGCGCCAGCGTTTTTCCAGCGTTTCGCGACGTCGAGACCAAGGTGTGCACTCAGTCGGCGAGATCTGGCGACGACGAAGTCTAAGCTGCCCGTCACGAGCTGAACTTGGCAGCTTCCTGCTTGGAACACTCGATACCGACCAGCATCAGTATCTCGACTTTCATCTTCGCACAATCGGATGTCGATATTGCGTCGCGAACGTGGCCGACCTGCAGGGTGAACTCAACAAAGAAGACGATGCACCCCGGCGAAGAAAAAAGTTCTTCGAATCGTCTGCTGGCCTTCTCGGTCGCGATTGAGCCAACCGACACTTGTCGCAGATCGATGCCGTCGAACGTTGGCTATTGGCCGAATAGGATGCTTAGACTGCCGACGTGACAGACCTGCCCGCTCAAAATCCAACATCGCCAAACATGACTCGTCGCTACCGTGTCGGAGCTGACATCGGTGGTACGTTCACAGACCTGATTGTGGTGAACAGCGACACCGGCGAGTTTGCGATTGGGAAAACTCTGACAACGCCCGACGACCCGAGTCGAGCGGTCGAAACGGCCATTGCTGAAACATTGGCCGACTTTGGTGTCGAACCGAATCAGATTGAACATCTGATTCACGGCACGACTCTTGTCACCAACGCCATGATCGAACGCAAAGGCGCAACGACCGCGCTGATGACGACGGCCGGATTTCGCGATTCAATCGAGATTGGCAAAGAGACGCGATACGACCTCTACGACTTGATGATCGAACAACCGCGGCCGATTGTTCCGCGGTATCTGCGGTTCGATGTCCCACAACGAACGCTCGCCGACGGAACCACAAATACCAACCTTGATGAATCGTACGTGCAACGGCTTGCGGCAGAGCTGGCGGAGAAAGGAATCGAAGCTGTCGCGGTTTGCTTCCTGCACAGCTTCACCAATCCTGCCGATGAACGGCGAGTCCGCGAACTTATCAACGAAGTCGCTCCGAAACTACGCGTATCACTTTCGTCAGATGTTGTACCTGAGATTCGGGAGTTCGAACGAGCATCGACGACGATTGCCAATGTCTACGTTCAGGAACTGGTCGAGCGTTACCTGCGCCGGCTCGAACAGCGACTCGCTTCGATGGGCTTTGCTGGCAGCTTCTATTTGATGCTATCCAGCGGCGGTATTGCCACGGTCGACACCACCATTCGATTTCCTGTTCGTCTATTGGAATCCGGACCAGCCGCCGGCGCGCTTGCCGCAACGCAGTACGGCATCGCTTGTGGCCATCGCGATCTGATTTCTTTCGACATGGGTGGAACCACAGCGAAGATCTGCGTCATTGACGATGGCAAACCGCTGATCGCACATGAGTTCGAAGTCGACCGTATTTATCGGTTCAAAAAAGGTTCCGGCCTTCCCATCAAGTTGCCGGTCATTGAACTCATCGAAATCGGAACCGGCGGCGGCTCCATCGCGCGAGTTGATTCGCTGGGGCTGTTGAAGGTGGGACCAGATTCTGCCGGAGCCGCTCCGGGACCAATTTGCTATGGGCGTGGCGGCGAAGAACCAACCGTTACCGACGCGAACCTCATCCTCGGTTACCTCGATCCAAGCTATTTCCTCGGCGGCAAGATGTCGCTCGATGTTGCCTCCGCACGCAATCAGATCGACAAGAAGATCGCCCAACCGCTTGGCATGAGCGTTGAAGAGGCAGCGTGGGGCATTCATCAAATCGCCAACGAGAACATGGCCAACGCAGCTCGTGTTCATGCTCTCGAACGTGGCAAGGACCCACGTCGGTTTCCGCTGTTCGCGTTCGGTGGTGGTGGTCCGGTTCAGGCTTATCGGATTGCCTTGTCACTTGGTTCTCCACAGCTGATTGCCCCACTCGGAGCCGGTGTAATGAGCACCGTCGGCTTCCTTTCGGCTCCACTCGCGTTCGACTTTGTTCGATCGTGGACAACCACTTTGGACGACATGAATTGGGGTCGTGCGAACGAACTATTGGGCGCTATGCAGGCGGAAGGAGAAGAACTTCTAACCGCATCAGAAGTGGAAGTAGCGGACATTGTTCATGATCGCAAAGTCGATATGCGATTCGTTGGCCAGGGTCACGAAATTGCAGTCTCACTTCCGCAAGGAGCGCTGGACACAGAAACAGAATCGCAGCTACGCACTGAATTTGATTCAGTTTATCGTGAACTCTACGAACGTTCTGGCCCACCGGTTCCCATCGAAATCACCAACTGGCGAGTGGTGTCATCTGGACCAAAGCCCAATGTCTCACTGAATGTTAGAAAGTCAACGACCATCGAATCCGCTGACGCAGCGCTGAAGGGAACACGCTCGGCATGGTTCCCTGAATCGAGTGGTTTCACCCAAACACCGGTTTACGATAGGTACCAACTCTCGCCGGGCATTACTTTCGCAGGCCCGGCGATTGTTGAAGAACGCGAGTCCACAGTCATCGTTGGCCCAGATGCGAAGTGTTCCATCGACGAACACCACAACCTCTGCATCGAAATGCCACA
>JBGCDN010000276.1:0-6255 GCA_045105495.1 Planctomycetaceae bacterium | reverse complement strand
GATGTCCGCAGATAGCATGCCTGCCAATGGATCGATGTGCCCCTGATTGAACGCTGACTCAACCACACTTTCCGGGCGATGGCCGTTGAGGACCTGCCTCAGATCGCCCGTCAATAAGTAACGCCGTTGATGCTGTCGGGCAATCGACAATGTGTTCGCGTAGGCGGCTGCCGGATCGCAGGACAGGTTGGTGAGCAGAGATTTCCACCGCAAGACTCTCGGCAGCCAATCTGCTTTCGGCCACACGCTCGCAAGGCTTCGAAGTACCGTGCCACGGAACCAACTGGGCAGCATGCCGCGAAGCCGGGCTTCTTTCAAATCGTGCTGGTACCGAGCGTACCCGCCGAACGCTTCGTCGCCGCCATCACCAGAAAGTACAACCTTCACATGTTCGGCCGCCACACGTGAAACACACATGGTGGGAATCGCGGACGCGTCGGCAAATGGTTCGTCATAGAACCGAATCAGATCGTCGAGACTTCCAACGGCTCCCGCAGTGACAATCTCTTCGACGTGCTTCGTTCCAAACTGGGCGGCGACTCGACGAGCATGCGGTAGCTCGCTGAATTCGCGTTCCTGAAATCCAATTGAAAACGTTCGAACCGGCTCGTCAGACAAATCCGACAACGTCGCAACAATCGCGCTCGAATCCAAGCCTCCGCTCAGGAAAGCGCCGATCGGTACATCGGAGACTCGGTGAGCCTGAACGCTTTCTCGAATCTTTGCGTCAACAATCTCCTGCCACTCATGAACGGATTTCGATTCGTCTCGACGGTACTCAAGCTGCCAATACCGCTTCGGCTCGGATCGCAGCTTGTCGGCCGACAGGACCAGCGTATGAGCCGACTTGAGTTTCTCAACTCGTTTAAAGATCGACCGTATTCCTGGGACGACGCCAAACGTTAGATAGTCTTCGATAGCGGCCGGATCGATCGTTCGATCCACATTCGGATGGGCAAGAATCGCCTTTAGTTCAGAACCAAAAACAACCTTCTCGTCGTCGCGGTACACGAACAACGGCTTCTGACCAAGCCGATCGCGTGAAAGGGTTAGCCGCCGCTGTGGACGATCCCACAGGGCAAACGCAAACATCCCCCGCAAGTGCTCCGACAACGCCGCGCCGTGTTCCTCGTACAGATGCACCAGCGTTTCTGTATCTGAGTTCGTGCGGAAAACATGACCGCTCGATTCGAGCCGTGCGCGAAGGTGCTGGTAGTTGTAGATCTCGCCGTTAAAGACAACGCCAAGAGATTCGTCTTCGTTGAAGATTGGCTGATCGCCGCCAGCAAGGTCGATGATTGCCAACCTGCGATGGACCAGGCCGACACCCGGTTCACACAGCTCACCAAAGCCATCCGGTCCACGATGCGCAATGGCATCACCCATCGCTCGGAGCACATGCTGCTCCGGCGTTCTTTGCGGGTCAGAATAAATGACTCCGGCAATACCACACATGGGTGTAACTCCATGCGGCTCCGTCCGTTACGTTCAAGCAGACTGTCTCCACAGGCCGCGGTTCATTCGCTATTCAGAGCTTATGTCATGCAAACGAAGAGTTGTGGCCGGCCCAAGCCACGTGTTGTCAAAATGCTTCGTTCAAGCAGACAGAAACGATTATCCCAGTTAGGTAAGGCTGGTACAGAGCTGGCGTTCGAGAATCCAACTCATTGATTCTCTGGAACTGAATCGGCGGTCAACTTTGCGGACTCGCCCTGAGACAGTTCTCGACGGTCGCCGATGACTCTTGCCGGCACGCCCACAACGATGGCGTAGTCAGGAACCGGCTTCGTCACCACAGCCCCCGCGCCAACAACACAGTGCTTGCCGACGTTCGCTGACACTACGGCCCGCTCTCCAATCCAAGAGTCCTGACCGATCGTCACGGGTTCGAAAACCCCTTCCTGCTCGCGAACAGGTATGTCAAGGCGTTGAATGCCGTGTTGCTGCGAGCCATTCATGATGGAGACGTTCGATGCGATCAGCACATCGTCTTCGAGCGTCACATCGCCGATCGAACAGAAGTTCCCCACGTAGACCGATCGGCCCAGTTGGATTGTTGGATGCGAGAACACGGTTCCAAAACAAACACATGCATCGTCGTCACATCTCTGCAACACCCAGCGATAGAACGCAAAGCGCAGATAGCCACCTAGTGTGCCAGGCAGAAGGCTCATGAACTCCGAAGCTGACCGAAACGCTGCCTGTCTCCCAAACACCATCGCGGCGACATAAAAGTTAAGCACCACCGGAGAAACGATAATCGCGAAGAGTCCCCGCACGGTCACTTTGAGAAACGCCTTCATGTCACACCGCTGTCGCTGCTTCTACAGCCTCGCCGTCGACAGATCCATTCTCCACGTGCCCACCGCGCCGCGCGACTAGCCATAGGCGGATCGGTTCGAAGACCAACAGCCCCGCCCACGCTGCACAGACCAGAATCGAAACAAGGATTTGGACGACTGTCCCCATGCTTGGAAAACACAAGTACCGCACCACGCAATACGTTGCACAGAAGCCCAGCAACGCCAGCAGTGGGCGTTTCCACGGATAGTTAATCGGATAGAGGTGGCGATAACAAAGCAAACCCACCGCGCCGTACACGACATAGGTCAGGACACCAGCCCAGCCTGCACCAAATCCACCGAGTGCTACACCATTCACTTCCAACGGAATCAGCCAATAGTTCGCCACAATGTTGACGACCACACCTGCTATCGCCGCAGGAACCAGCAACATGGTTCGTTTGTAGAGCAGAGCCGGTACTTCAAACATGAAGTGCATGCCAAAGAAGAAGAAGCCCAGCAGTACAACGGCAATCTGATCTAAGGACTCCAGGTAGTCCATGTTGACCAGTAAAGGCAGCACCGGATGGACAATTAACGCACCACCGAGCAACAAGACACCAAATCCGTACACAAAGTACTTAAAGATGTCGCCGTACAACTTCTTCGCATCGTCCCGCTCAGCGATCTCATAGAGAGACACATTCCAGATCGACGCGAATGGAAGAATACAGAGGCTTTCGATCGCAAACCCAATCTTGTGTGCGAACGAATAGACACCAACTTCTCGCATGCTGGCGGTGTCTTGCATGATGACCCGATCTGCCTCATGCATCAGCATCGCCAACAACGCCGTCACAATCATGGGCGAACTGAACCGGACCATTGCTTTCATCAAGACCATGTCAAAGACGGGCTTACCGCGTTCCCAAACAAAGAACATCAGCATTCCGGTCGTTTGCAGAATAGTGGAGATCAGGTTTCCAAGCAGTAACCCTTCAACACCCCACTTCAACACGACCAGAAAATAGACATTGAGGCCAACATTGATGAGCAAACGTCCGAGTGCGAACAGAACAAACAAGCCAGACCGCTTGCGCACTCGAAGATACGTATCACCAACATATCCGATGCAATACGCCCAGCAATTGGCTAACGCGAGCGAGTAGAACCAGCTGCCTTCTGGAAGTGTTATGTGGCCTTCAGAAATAGCTCTCCCAAGTGTCACCTCAGTTAAAATATTGCGGCCGAGCCACATCGAGAATATCAGGAGGAACGAGACGCCGGCGATATAGGCAATCCCGGTCCACCATACTCGATCAAAGTGCTGCTCTGAGTTGTCTTCAAAATGGTAACGCGTGATCGCCGATGCCATCCCTGCACCAATCATCACCGAAAGGATGGCGGCCGTCAGATCGAGAATCCCCACCACACCGTAATCTGCCGGTGCGAGATACTCTGTATACACTGGCAGCAGTACAACAGACGCAATGCGGCTAAGTATCTGCCCAATGGCATAGATACCCGAGTGTTTAAGAAGGTCTTTTAATGGCTTCATCGCTTACACGTCCTTTATCTTGAAGACATGCACGATGGGAACCTTTTCATAGTCGGTCAGTTCAATAAGCGTGGCGTCATACTGAATCAGGTAAAGCAACGAGTTCGCTCGATCGAATGCGACTCCTTCAAGACGACCCGCACAGGTGTCGAAGAAATACTCCTTCAAACCACCACCTTCTGTCTTAGACGACCAGGTTAAATAAGGGTCAACGAACCAGGGTTTCGTCTTACCCCGAGCGACCTTCAAAATATCCTCCGCGTCATAGAAGACCATCTGAGGTTCATATGGTGTCCCGTGATAGCCCTTGTCCGGAGTACAGTCCTTCTTTCGAGCTTCTCCGTAGTAGACCTCACCCAGAGCTTTTCGCCCGGCGATGATAATTCCCTCTTTGCGTCCAATCTTTATCCAGGCACCACCGCGCCACATGTCTGACGGATGATGATGTTTCCACTCACCAGCGTTCAGCGGGTAGTAGAGCAGAGGAACCGCGTCCAGGCTGGCACCCCGCTTTGTTCCGCGCTTCGGCAATCGATACGCGTACATTGCCGGGCCCTGACTGGATGTTTGGCGCCCGGTACTAATTTGAAGACCGGAGATTAGGTTCAGGCCGCCAAGATCCCTCTTTGCTCGATCTGGCGGAACATCAAATATGTAGCCGGCGTACTTGTACGAGTGCCACTCAGGAGCACCTCCGTTCATATTGCCAAGATGCCAGAGGCCCTCTGGTTTTGGATTAGAGAGATTCAAACTGGACGTTGCGTGTGAGTCGTAACGTTGACCGTCAACGTTGTAATACTTGTAGAGAGTCCAATGCAGACGGTTCCCAGCGACAAACAAGCCGCCAATTTTAAAGGGCTCAGTTCCTCTGGATTGCTTCGCGATAAATCCGGCACTGATGTCGCTAAAGCCCTGAAGGAGTCTTGCAGCCGGCAGATCTTTGCCGAGTCGATCAACGAGGTAACGTGGTTTCGGAATATCAATCTCTGCAACCATTTGCTGCGAGTCATGACCAACCGTGAACAGTGATCCTGGGTAGCCATCCGCTGCTCCATTCGGATCACCATTAGGGCGGAAGCCGAGATTAAATCCGCCATAGCCGAACCGCGATTTTTCATCGGTCACGCTCGGCAATCGAAACGCTCCGCGGTACTCGAAGTTCCCAGGCGTCAAACGGCGGTCATCCAACGGTGCTGGATGCATCTTGACTGTTTCCGCATCCGGTTCAGGTACTGGAGCGGGCAGGGCAGCCTGCTTCTTCTGTGCTTCGACCTGAGCACGGACTCTGGCCTGAATCTGTTTGAACCGTTCAGCTTCTGTGGGCTCTTGCGGCTGCTCTACTGGCTGGAACTCTGTTGAGTTTTCACCCATTCCGCTGATTGGCTTATTCGCGACTCGAACGAACCCAAGATCCGAGGTCTCGTCAGAATCACCGGCAGTCACCACTGGCTGGTCTGCATTCGCGGCGTCCTGCGTTGGCTTCATGAACGTACGCGTGCTCACAAAACCGCCGGCAAACGCTGCAACGACGGCACAGCACGCGGCAGTGTGTTTACGGGTCACAGAAGTCTTCCTCAATCAACCAATGCGGGTCTAAACCGAGTGATTCTCCTGCCCAAGGACAATCTCCTACTTAATCCATACGTTGCATTTTAGCGACAGGCATGGCAGTTCAGGCATTTTAAGTTAACAAGGAGGCGTCAAATGCCGGATCACAACGAGGAACTGAACACAAAGCCATTAGGCATCAATTTCTCACTCAGAGCAGAGCCTCGCTTCCGAATAGCCAGCAAGCGGCTCGCGAACTAGATTGCTGCCCCTTACCGCATGAGCTCGCTATGTATTACGTCTGGTACACCCTCTTGGTTCTGCTTTGCGCCAGTTCGCTTCTGGCGACCCTGATGGCACTGCCGGGCAATTGGGGGATCGTCCTGCTGGGCGGGTTATTCGCGTGGTTGGTTCCTGATTCCAGGTTGTCGGTTCTTGCTGTCGGCGTTGCTGCAGCCCTCGCGACCGTTGGAGAGATTGTTGAACTTGCCGCCGGAGCAGCAGGTGCAGCGAAACTCGGAGCCAAACGAAGCTCCATGATTCTGTCCATGGTGCTCACAATTGTCGGCAGTATCGTCGGATCGTTTCTTGTTCCAATCCCGGTCATTGGGACTGTCATCGGAGCCCTTGGCGGCGGAGCCATCGGAGCTTACGCAGGAGCCTACGCAGGCGAGGTTCATGCGGGAACAGACAAACGCCTCGGGCACAAGATCGGCGGGGCAGCAATGAAGGGACGGATCCTTGGAACCTTGGCCAAGCTAACCATCGGCGCGGCGATATTCGGGGTGATCGTCATCGACGCCTGGAGTTAGGTGGCCCAACATCGGGACGCTTCGCGAGGTTGGTAGATGTCCGATTCTGGATTCT
>JBGCDN010000275.1:0-3507 GCA_045105495.1 Planctomycetaceae bacterium | reverse complement strand
TCTTAAGTCACAGGCAGCATTCGCACTTCGAGTGTTCGCCGGATCGGGTGATCAGGAAGTTCTCGAAACGCTGTCGGCTGCTTTGTCAGAAACGAACACCGACGTCGTCTCAATGGCCGCGCTTTCTTTGAGCGACTTCGGGCCTCAGGCGAATGGGGCATTGGCTGCTCTGGAAGCGGCTAAGCAGGGAACGAACCAGCAAGTGAGGGAAGCTCTCGACGCGGCAATTAGCCGCATCAGGGGATAAGGCGAGCTACTCAGAAAATAGGGTGGGTCATCTCCACAAACGTCACGGAAAGAGACGTGGAAATGAAGATTTCAATTTCAATACTCGGTTTGTCAATCATCTGTGCGATGTCTGGATGCAAGAGCATTCAAGGCGGCTTCGATGAGAAGTGCAACTCCATTCACACCGAACTCACCGCCATGGAGGCGTGGGCTCGATGGAGTTGGTGCTACGAAGATCTGACGCATCCGAAAGACTTTGCCGCAGGCTTCCGAGCCGGATATCACGACGTCCTGAACGGCGGTGCTGGTTGCCAGCCAACTTTGCCGCCAAGATCGTACTGGAAGGCGTGCTACCGAAACGCGGAAGGGCATTGCAAAGTGAATGCCTGGTTCGAGGGTTTCAGCCACGGTGCCCTTGCTGCTGAGAAGGATGGGGCATCGACCTACGGTCATATTCCACTCTCGCCAACAGCTCATGGCAACTTGGCCAAAGCTATGGAAGAACCACCCGTTTACGACTGGTCAGCGGCGACCGATTCAGTGCCAGCCCCCGCGCCGGCTCCGTTCTCGGAATACCAGTCAGCTCCGCAAATGGATGCTGAAATCGCTCCGGCGACACCACCAGCGAACCCATTGCCATCAAACGACGCTCCAGCCATCAAGAGCTACGAAGAAGAAACGAGACCTCTTCTCGACAGTGCCGTGGAGACAACTTCCGGCAAAGTGACTCTTCCAAATCTCGGCGGCTAATCAACAAGCTTCAAAAGGAAATACGACGAGATGCGACGTTGTCGCTCTCATCATCATCAGGGGTGCAACATGCGAAGATTACCCATAATTTGTGGCTTGCTGAGTGTCATTGGGCTTAGCGGTTGCACAAGCACCGGACTGTTCGACGACTACGGAGCCATCCCAGTCAATCGACTTCCAGTCCAGCTTCTTAACGGCGAGCGGAAAGAGAGCTACGAGGACGTTTCGTTCCTCCGGCTCCGACAAGACCCGCCTCAAGTTTACAAGCTGGATGCTGGCGACATCCTTGGCATCTACATCGAGAACATTCTCGGTGGAGAAGAAGCATTGCCGCCAGTTCAGTTCCGTGACGAAACTGGTTTGCCTCCGGCGATCGGCTACCCGGTTCCAATTCGAGAAGACGGAACCATCGCACTTCCTTTGATTGAACCAATCAATCTGCAGGGTCTCGGGTTGGTTGAAGCAACCAACAAAATCCGCGACGCGTACATTCGAGGAGAGGTTCTTCAGGAAGGGAAAGACGGGACGATCGTTACGCTGATTAAACAGCGAACGACTCGGGTCACTGTCATCCGTGAAGAAGCTGGTTCTGTCGCTGATGTAACGAAACGCGGAACAGGAACAGTCGTCGATCTGCCAGCGTACGAAAACGATGTGCTTCACGCTCTGAATATGACTGGCGGATTGCCAGGCACCGATGCGAAGAATGAAGTGCTCATCTATCGAGGTCTGTATAACGACTCGGCTCAGTACGAGCAGGTTGTGACATCTCTGTGTCAGAACAACGATCCATGTTTCTGCGACGAGTCACCGCGACCTGATCCACCAAACCTGATTCGCATTCCATTGCGGTACAACCCAGCGACACCACCAACCTTCACGAAGGATGACGTCATCCTGCAAGAAGGGGACATTGTGGTAATCCGAGCTCGCGACAATGAGGTTTACTACACTGGCGGACTACTCGGTGGCGGGGAGCATTTGCTGCCTCGTGACCGCGACCTTGATGTTATGGCGGCCATCGCCGTGACGGGTGGAACTCTCGGACGAACAGGGACTGGAGTGGGCCAAATCGGCAACCGCGGAGGCGGTGGCTTGGGCGGCTTCGGTGGCGGCGGAGGTCAGTTCTGTGACCCCTCACAACTGGTGGTTCTTCGCAAACTTCCATGTGGCCAACAACTCGCTATCAAGGTTGATCTTGACCAGGCAATCCGGAATCCAGCGGAACGTATTCTTGTTCAGCCGAATGATATCCTGATTCTTCGGTACACGCTGAAGGAAGAAATCGGCAATCTTGTCCTTGGGTTGGCTCCATCCTTCCTGATCGGCAATGGCCTCCGCCGTTAGGTGTCCACGCACCATCAACATCAGTCGAAAGGGGTTCGCATTGCGAGCCCCTTTTGCGTTGGGGGCTGGCTTCTTCTACTGTCATGAGACTGGATTCAGCGTTCCAAACAAAAGTAGAACCAATTTGCCGCTCTTAACCGTCGATGTAGGAAATAGCCGTACCAAAGTGGCGGTCTGCGAGGAAGGTGACAAGGCACTTCCGTCGTGCGTGGAGTTTGTCCCGTTCAACAACTCGGAACTCGATCGCATCCGAAAACAGATCGGCTTGTTGGCAACACGATACAAGCTCACACGTTGCGTGGTCGCGGGTTCGAATGGGAAACTGCGAGAAGAGCTGTTGGGCAGTTTTCGGAGTCATTCCCTGGAAGCCATCGTGCTGAGGAGCTTCGAACAGATCCCAGTGGAAGCAACTGTCGATTCGCCGCAGTCTGTCGGAATCGACCGCCTTCTCAATGCACTTGGAGCAAAGATTCTGTCGCCTACGGGATCAACCATCCTCGTGGATTCCGGCACGGCAACAACAGTTGATCTCGTTGTAGACGGCGCTTTTCACGGCGGAGCTATCTTGCCTGGTCTTCGACTTAGTGCGATGTCGTTGCACGACTACACTGATGCGTTACCACTCATCGACACCGGACAGCTTTCCGTAGAAGGCACAAAGGTTCCGGGTAAGAATACAGTACAAGCAATTGAAGCAGGTGTGATGCTTGGCCAGATCGGTTCCATTCGAGAAATCGTGTCGGAGTACCAAAATGCGGCGCCAGAGGCTGATTTGGTTCTCACCGGCGGTGCTGCTGAACGGCTCACTCCAGCCTTCTCGCAGGCTGAGATACGTCCCTATTTGTCCTTGCGGGCCATGGCGTCACTAGGCATCCACAAGTAATACCGCGTCTTCAAGAACCGAAACCAGAGCAGAGTGAACCGAATGCTGAGCTTCCTGAAGCCTAAGCCGCCGCTTGAGATACTTGAGAAGGTTTGGACTGAACGCCGAATGCACTGGCTTGCACAGCGTTTTGGTTTGGAACGAATGAGATCGGCTACCGTGGTGTTGCCCACCACCGAGTTCTTCCCGAATGCATACGACGGTCAGCCAGATGCTGTTTCCGACGTTTTCAATCGAGTCTGTGAATTCATGCAGACGACTCCCGAACGGTTCGACCTTCGCATCAAGTCGTGTTGTCA
>JBGCDN010000274.1:0-2949 GCA_045105495.1 Planctomycetaceae bacterium | reverse complement strand
ACAAATGCCCGAAGCTCTTGCTTTCCAGGAGTGGCTGAATAGCGACGGCGAACCTAAGTCGTTGAACGTGGGGCAATCGTCTGCTGGTAGTTCGGCAATCAGTCTCACTCCGTAAGTCTGGCTCAATGCGATTGTTCAAGTTGTAGAACATGCGTCTTGCCCGCAGCAAGACCGCGAACAACTGCCGTTCATGAAGTGAGCCATTGCCAGCAAAGCTGCACCGAATGCCGTGGGGTGCGCCCAGAGCCATTCCCAGACGTTACTGATGAGGCCCGGCGAGGCGACTGCTGCGTGTTCTGTTCCAACGTTTGTAACAGGTACTTCGTAAGCTGTACTGACGGCTTCTGAGTGAGACTCCTGGCAACAGGATTCGGCACAGCAGTTTTCACCCCCGAATGCGGCGACGTTCATGATCGTGAGCCCAGTTGCGGCAAAGGCCAACACGCGATGACGACGATGCAAACGCCATCCGGGTAGTAACGTCGCCACCCCGATCACTATTCCAACGACGGCTAGAAGCTGATGAAAACCAGAGCTTGCCAACCAGCCCATGCCCAGTTTTGGCAGACTCGCAATACACAGTGGCATTAGCATGCAATGCACCACGCAGCCCGCTGACAGTAGAAGTCCGGTGAGGTTTGTTACAGAACCTGGCTTTGCTGACATCAAGTGGTGACCCGTGTTTACAGTGCTTGGACAATGGAAGACCTGCGGACATTAGCTGGGCACCTCTCTAAATGCAATAGTTGTGCATGTGAGACGTTTTTGTTTTTGTACGTGTATTGACTCTGCTCTACCCCTGCTTAAGATCGATCCATCGCAAGTCCCGGATTTTTTCACCCATGGTTCCAACACGATTGTTCAAAGCGACAGTCTTAGCACTGTTGGTGACCATGACGGCGGTTGCCACGGTGGGCCACGTCTTCCACGACGCATCGTGTTCAGCAGCCTGCGAACTCGCGGCCACTGTCACGCCCGATCAGCCGGTCGCCGATTCGCACTCAAGCTGTTCTCACGGACACAGCCACACAGCGACTCCGCTTGAAGAGAACCAAGAGAACGCACCAAACGAACACACACCGTCGCACGACGGCGATCAGTGTGGAGTCTGCGTTTTCCTTTCGCAGTCCTCACCGCCCGTTTTGCTCAGTGAAGCACCTCGATGTGATGAGTCGATCGAATCGATCTCGGTTCAATCAGATTCGCTTTTCGTATTCGCTCCACGGACATTAACGACAGCCCGCGGACCACCAACTCGCGTGGCGTGATCAAACGCTCTTCCGGCATCGTCGCGATTTGGCGAAGAAGCTCGAGAAGGCAGCCTGCTTTGATCACCCAACCGCAGCCGCCCATGTTGCTGTGCCCACACTCGCCGCATCCGCACGAGTTATCGTAGCCACACATCTGGGAACGCTCCGCTGCGGTCGTTACGCGCCAAGGTCTGACCAGTCCTTGTTCGTTCTGCCGCGGCGGAGTCCCGGCGTGACTGGCAATCGGATGTTGCCAAAAGCCAACAGTCAATCGCGATTTGCTCGACCAACGACAGCGTTGGTGAGAATGCCATCGCGAACCGATCTACTTCTTGTTTTAAAGTCATTCTTTTCTCAATTTGAGTTCATCAACTCAAAGGAATCTCCAATGAAGCGTCACTCAATTCAAAAGCCTGTCCAAAATCGTCGCGGACAGGGTCTCGTCGAATACATCATCATCGTTGCATCAGTCGCACTGATCGCTCTGGTTGCCCTTTCAATGTTCGGCCACAAAGTCGCCGACCAGTACGCCATCGGCGCTGGTATGCTTCCTGGTGCTCACACTGAAGACAACCTCGCGATCACTACTGGTGAGTTCGCACAGACTACTGATGCAACGGGAACAATCACCGGTACAGGTTCAGTGTCATGGGCGGATGTAACTGGTAACGCAGACGGTGACGGCGAACTTGAGAATAATGTCGTGGCCAATGGTGGTGTGAGCGAAGGGGATGCTTTCGTCGCTGACTGATCCACGCCAATCGAACGGATTCAAACTGGGCCGCGAGGAGGCAGCATTCTCCTCGCGGCTTTTTTTGTTCTTGCTGAACTGTGAAGCAATATGAGACGCCGCACCAATCCAGGTACCAATTCGTTAATGCGCATCCTGATGTCCATCGGCATTTTGGTCGGTGGTGGGCTGGTAACGTACGCGGGCCTCAGCTACTTCGGGTTCCTCAATTCGGCCCCGGAAAAAGCCGCTTCACCCGACCGCTCTGGTATGGTCAAGGTTCCGAAATCACAGGGGAATCTTCGAGCACTCATGAAGGTTCAACGTGAAGATGTTCACACACTTGAACTGGGCGATGACAGCTATTTCTGGCTGCCCAAAGAGATGGTGCAGGCTCATCCGGAATGGATCCTGTCACCCGGCGATATCATCGGTCGGGTCATGGCCCGTAACAAAGCAGCTGACTTCGCCTTCAGTGCGAAAGACTTCCTTCCAGAAGGAAGTCGAACTGGCATCAGCGCCGGTGTCCCCGAAGGGAAGCAAGGGTTCTTTGTAGACGCAGAGAAAGTCCCCGGCCTTGAATTGCTCAAGATGGGCGACAAGTTTGATCTCCTCGCCAGCCTGCCAGAAGAAGCTCAGGAGAAGCCTGAAGCTGAGTACGGTTTGCTCGCTGGCGGAATTAAGGTTCGGGCTGGCAAGCCAATTCCACTTAGCGGCGTCCGATCACTGGTTCAGGATGCTCAAATGGTGGCCATCACGCGTGGGCGTGAAATGACGACGCAAAGCGTGATGGGTTTGCCGGAAGAGGATCCCAGAGCTCGTCGCAACAGCGCCACGCTTCAAATCACAATTGCAATCGACCCTGAAGAAGTCGTTCCACTTACTCAGGCACTCGCAGCTGAACGAACCATTCACTGCGTCGCTCGATCGGGACAGAAACTCACCGACCGAGCTGATCAACAACAGCAG
>JBGCDN010000273.1:0-6183 GCA_045105495.1 Planctomycetaceae bacterium | reverse complement strand
CTGACATTCAATCTCGCCAGAATCGGTACTAAGCGTTGTTGATCCGGTACGAAAGCTGGGGTAACGCACTTCGCCGAAAACGATCCGCGGCGCTGTCACAGTGAGCTTGGCATGTGACTCCTGAAGCCGGACGATGGCTTCGCCCACGATGGTGTTAAGTGTTTCGGCCATAGCATCACAAATGGACTCGCGAATCTCGTCGCGATTATCGTCGTCAATCTGTTCCTCGATGCCACAGATACCTGCAGCAGTCTCCTCATCCATGGCGAGCATGTATTCGCCATAGACGGTCCCGGTATAGTAGATCGAAACAATAAAGGTCTTTGAGGTCAGGACTGAGGCCCGCTCATTGGACTGGGTTACATCAGTCACTTCGGCACCGAACATATCTTTGATCGTCCGAGCTGCCACCTCTCCGAAGTGCTCCGTATTTGCAAGGATCGTTGTCACAGTTCCACTACCTCCACTGCTTTTTCAAGTGTATCGCGTAGCCGTGTGCGATCCTCCGCACAGTCTTTGCGAATTGGTTTTCGAACGAAGCTTGCCGCTCCTCGTTCCAGGCACTCGTCTACGGTTTCCGGAGACTGAATTGCCGAGAGCATAACCACGCGAGCATCACTATCGACCTCAAGAATTTTGGAGAGACACTCCACGCCATCCATGTTTGGCATTGTGATGTCAAGCAGCGTGACTGCAGGCTTCAACTTTCTGAACTGCGCCAAGCCCTGAATTCCGTCATGGGCAAGCCCCACGACGTTGAAGCCCAGTTCACCCAGAAGGCGCCCAAGGGCCTTGGCCATGAATTTGCTATCATCGACAACTAGTACATCAATCATTGCTCGCTACCTTTCGTCCTTACGGACTATTCATTCAGGGAATCACAGTGGTCTCCACTGACTGCCAACAATTCCTGAGGGTCTCGTTCTTCCGACGGGACGCTATCGTTAAGCCTGAGTCGCGTTCTGCCACCCGGTCACCAATACGGAGTTGTAAGCCACCCAAACTCGTATCTGACGGTTGTTCATGACGAAAAAACTGATTCGACTATCTCTGAAATAGGTAGTATCCCCCAGCTCAACTATTGCTGACGCGGTTCCTCCCAATGGGCCCCAACTGCCTTGGGCCAAATGAATCATTAGACGTGGACAGGATAGGGGCCTTGTCAGCCGGGTAAGTCGTGTGTCGTAGCTTTGCACTACCAGTCAGCATCGTGCGAAATTCGAGGCCCAAGTGCGGACAGGAAATTTCAATATGCCGTGCGGACTTCTCGTTGACTGAATTTACAATATTCATAGTAAGGTCCGGTAAGTCGCCAAGGTTGGAAATCGCTTCCGCCAAACGGTCGACAACACGACCCCTCATGAAGCGACGCAGTGTGACACCCCGAGCAATCCGAAAGATCAAGTCGTCGGCTGCAGTCTCCTTCGGAATGAACTCCATTGCCTTCGAGCTAGCGTCTCCACTGCATTCAGACGCGTCCGCGCCCGAGAGAAGAAAGCGAAGAGTCTTCGGATACTCAGTGGCAATTCGGTCCAGCAACTTGTCGCCGCGTAAGCCCGGCATGTTCAGATCCGAAACGATCACGTCGAATGACTCGCCCTTCATCATTGCGAGCGCTTCATCGCCGCCCGGGCAGTAGTCGACGGCCCAACCGGTATTGTTCTGGCGAATGGATCGCTTGAGGCAATTGAGCCACGCTGGATCGTCGTCAACAAACAGCACACGTAGTTTCTTGTTCATCTCGTTCCCCAATTGAGCAGTGGTGCGATGCATGGCTCATGTGTTGAGCCATTGCAGAACGTGCCGCTTTGCGATGTGAGGGGGAACGTCGCTTCATGCACACGAAAGCTTAGAACGAGAAAATGGCACGTGAGGCAAAAATGTCAGGCGAGTCAGGAAATCATCGAATTTCCGATTTGACAGGTTGCCCGTATGACCCAGGTTAGAGGTGTGAGGCAGACGGCACACCAAAATCGTCTCCACATTCGCTGCATCGCCGATTCTCTTCGGCAAGTTTTGCAGAAATCAATCGATACGAGGAGCACATCATGAAGGCGAAGAAGGTTCTCACCAGCGGTGAGGTGGCTCGTTTGTGCAATGTCAACTTTCGGACAGTCTTACGATGGATTGAGCGCGGTGAACTCGCGGCCTACAAGCTCCCTGGTCGGGGCGACAATCGCATAAGGATGGAGGACTTTCTTGAGTTCGTTGCTGTAAATCAGATGCCGGTGCCCGAAGAATTTCACCCACAACAGCACCGAGTCCTGGTTGTCGACGACGAAGCTCACATGGCACGGAGTATTCGACGGGTGTTGGTTCGTGAGGGGTTCGAAGTAAAGATCGCGAGTGACGGTTTTCGAGCAGGTACATACTTGGGAACTTTCGCCCCCTCGGTAGTCACGCTCGACCTGCAGATGCCGGGACTGACTGGCTTTGATGTCTTGTCATTCATCCGACAAACATCGGGCCTTGAGAAAGTTCGTATTCTGGTTGTCTCAGGAATGGACGATGGCGATCTGGATCGAGCATTGGCTGAGGGAGCTGATGCCACTCTTACGAAACCGTTCTGCAATGAAGAACTCACAGCCAAGGTCCGGGAATTGATGGACTCTCACTTGCATACACCAATCGCCGGACGTTGAGAGACAGATACCAACATGACCAAGTCAGCCACCATACTCCAGACGCTGAAAGAACGAAGATGAAGGGTATCGCCTTTACACTATTTTCCGAGCTGGTGGAGTCTGTATTTGGCTTGGCCACGTGGGACAAAGTTCTTCGCACTACAGGTGACGATGGAGTCTTTACCACGGCTGGAAACTACGCCGACGAGCGAATGATGAAGCTTGTCGGTTCGTTGTCCGAACACACTGGGCTGGCTTCCAACGCCCTGATCCGAACCTTCGGCGAGTTCATGTTTGGTGGCTTTGTCCGAACATACCCTTCGTTCTTTGAACGGGAACAAACTGCGAAACAGCTGTTGAAATCCGTTGATAGCATTATTCATGTCGAAGTGAAGAAGCTCTTCCCCAACGCAATTCTACCGAGATTCGACTACGAGGACCCGAGCGAGAACGAGCTTGTCATGATCTATCGCTCAGAACGCAAGATGTGCGTTTTAGCAGAAGGTCTATTCAACGGCGCAGCGAAACACTTCAGGACGCCTGTTGAGTACAAGCAGACGAAATGCTTACTGACCGGGGACGATCATTGTCGCTTTGAACTGACCTTCCCTCAGACAGACATATCGACTGCGAAAGTCGAGGCAAGACGCTAAACAACTTCAAAGAGGGGGAGGCATGTCGACAGCAGACACTGAAACAGATCCATCACTTCTGATTCGTAAGATTGAACGGGAGAAGAATTCGCGCGCTGAAGCCGAGCGACTGCTCGAGGACAAATCACGGGAACTCTATGTCGCGAATGAGAAGGTTCGTGAGCAATACGAATCAATCAGGGCTGCTCAGGGCCAACTGGTACACTCCGAAAAAATGGCTTCCGTCGGTCAATTGGCGGCGGGCGTAGCTCACGAAATCAATAACCCTATTGGGTTCGTAACCAGCAATGTCCAGACACTTACTGGCTACATGGAGCTCTATCAATCCCTGCTTGAAGACTATGTTGAGCTGACCAACGCTTATAGAGCTGGCGACTCCGATAAAGTGGCGAGACTAACGCTCAAGATTGACGAGAAACGCGAAGCAGAGGACATCGACTACGTCGTTGACGACACTACAGACCTGCTAAAAGAGTCTCGCGACGGCCTGGTTCGCGTCCGGGAAATCGTGCAAAACCTGAAGAGCTTCGTGCACCTTGATCAAAACACAGTGCAAACAGCCTGTGTCAACGAAGGCCTGGAAGCCACATTGAAGGTTGTGTGGAACGAACTGAAGTACAAATGCACGGTCGAGAGGAACTACGGCGAAATACCTCAGATTCGATGCTTCGCCGGAGAGCTGAACCAAGTGTTCTTGAACCTACTGGTCAATGCTGGTCAGGCGATCGACGAGTCGGGAACCATCCTGATCGCGACGGATTCGGCGGACAACGAAGTCTTCGTACATATCTCTGATACGGGACGTGGGATTCCTCCGGAGAATATTGAGAAGCTCTTCGATCCCTTCTTCTCAACAAAGTCAGTCGGCGAAGGTACGGGACTTGGACTTTCGGTGTCGTACGGCATAGTCGAAAAACACAACGGCCAGATAAGCGTCGATAGTGTTGTTGGAGAGGGAACGACCTTCACCGTTCGGCTACCCATCTCGGGCCCAACTGACCAAAACTCAACATCACCAGGCAAGGAGAAAGACTGAACTGGTTGGACATTGAAGAGTAGAGCAACGGCAAGGACCGCGCCCTTCTACACCAATCAATAATTTGTCGGATCGTCCTCCCCATCGATCTCTCGAACCGCCGTTTCACCAATATCGAGAGCAGCGCTCTCGGGAGGATTCTAATCATGACCGAACGAACCGTTCTCTGCGTTGACGATGAGGTAAACGTATTACGAGCACTCAAGCGACTGCTCAGAAAAGAACCGTTTCACTTGCTTACCGCCAACAGCGGCGACGAAGCGTTGGAGATCCTAAAGACCGAAAAGGTCCATCTAATTTGCTCCGACTACCTCATGCCGGGAATGACCGGCACGGAACTACTTTCCAAGGTTGGATCGCTTTACCCGAAGACTGTTCGAGTTGTTCTCTCGGGCTATGCTGACATTGCCGCGATTGTCGAGGCAATCAACGATGGCCACATCTATCGCTTTCTGTCGAAGCCCTGGAACGATGACCAACTCAAAGCGAACCTGAAATCATGTCTTGATCATCAGTCGCTTCTCGAAAGCCACCACGATCTAAACGAAGAACTGATTCAGAGAAACTCGGAGCTCCGGAGCCTTTCCGAAAGGCAACAGTCACTCATCCAGGAACGGACACGCTCACTTCAGTTAGCTCAAGAAGTCGTACAGGCATTACCGCTACCTGTGCTCGGCGTCAGCCCAAACGGCGTTGTGGCTCTTAGCAACGAAGAAGCAAACAGACTGCTGCAGTCACCAATCGGGGTAGACATCAAAGAGGTTTTCTCGGACGACCTCGCAGCGGCGATTATGCGAACCCTGCACGGGGCCAGCGGCCGCTCAGAACTAAGCAAGGTAAAAATTGACCAGCGACCATTTTGCGCTACATCCATTCCGTTAGAGGCTGATGGCGTCCGGCGCGGGAGTCTTGTGTTATTGGAGGAAAGCCCATGCATGGCCTGAATCTTGAACAGGTGTTGCAGGTAATTCGTGGCTTACCGCGACTTCCAGAAACTCACACTCGCGTGATCGCCCTGGCCAATGACCCGCTCACAAGCACTTCCGAGATCGCTCGCGCTGTTAACACAGACACCGGCCTGGCTGCGCAAGTGCTGCAGCTGGCAAATACACCATTCTATGGGATGAATGGCCGGATCGACTCGGTTGCACGCGCGGTTGTGACTCTCGGGGTACGTGTGGTTTGCAGCCTGGCAACGGGCGCCGGAATGGTCCAGACGCTGGAAGGTCATGACCCCCGCAAACAATGCGGTATTGATATTTGGCGGCACTGTCTTCAAACAGCCGTCGCCGCGCGGTCCCTGGCCGAAGACGATGGGACCATCGACCCGGACCTGGCTTTCACAGGCGGCTTACTCCACGACATGGGCAAGCTGGTGTTGGCGGTACTGTTCCCAGAGCCGTATCAAGACGTCCTTACCGAGCATGCGAATACCGGCATCCCGCTTATAGAGCTTGAAAACCAATTCTTTGGGATCGATCATGCGCAGGTCGGCGCCGTCTTGTGCGAAACCTGGTGCTTGCCAGCTACTCTTCAGACCATCATTGAACATCACCATACGCCACCCGTTAGTCGTGACGTCGGATACATGGTCGCCTGCGGGAGTGTCCTGGCTCGTCTTGTGACGCCTCACGCTAGCGGCGAAATTCATGTCAGAGAGTCCGAGCTGGCCGGGCTGATCGATTCTACACCAAGAGTTGAACTCTTGCGGCGACTGGTCGTCTCGCAATCGATGCAGCCGCCGGCCCCTTCTAATGAGCAAGCGGCATTGACCGTCTTAGTTGACTGCGATCGACCTGCGATTCGCGAGGCCATCCATCTGGTTTCACTGACATGTGGGTTTACGCCGCTCTCGTCCAGGGACGACCAG
>JBGCDN010000272.1:0-9304 GCA_045105495.1 Planctomycetaceae bacterium | reverse complement strand
GGGTGAAACGGATGACAGCGGCAGATGCGGCAAAAGCCCTTCCAGCAACCAACAACGG
Source organism: Planctomycetaceae bacterium (assembly GCA_045105495.1). Taxonomy (GTDB): domain Bacteria; phylum Planctomycetota; class Planctomycetia; order Planctomycetales; family Planctomycetaceae; genus CAYNWT01. The sequence goes on along the minus strand of JBGCDN010000272.1, from coordinate 9,246 downwards.
CTCCTCGCTTTCGTACCGACTCAATGAAGTACTGGCTGCACGTCGGTGAAAACCGACAATTTTGTCCAAGCCATGGGCTGATGAATAGCTGGTAGCCGCGCACGGCCAGGATCATCAGGTTCGATGGGATGCTACGAACCTGTCGCAGCAATCCCGGCTGGTCTTCGTTGGGATCTGACATCACCCAACATCGCCCAGCTGTTGGCGTAGTCGTCTAAGTACACGACTGCGGTGTTGTCGGACGGTTGCGGCAGTCACACCAAGTTCTTCCGCCACGACCGACGTTGTTATCCCGTCCACAACAGTTCTCCAAAACGCCTGCCATGTTCTCGCTTCGAATTCAGCCTGAACCTGATTCAACGCGCGTTGAGTCAGTTCTTTTAGTTCGAAGGAATCCGTTGGTTCGTCAGTTGGGATGGATGCGTCTGGGAAGTCCTGAATGACACCAAGCATCGTTGAGCCGCCTGTTCCGGCAACATGACGATCGACTCGTCTGGAGTGATCGCGAATCTTGTTTCGTGTGACGGTCCACAACCAAGCTCGGAATGAACCAACCTTGTACTGTGGCTGGAACGAATCGAGCGAAACAGAGACAGACGCGAACACGTCTTGAATGCAATCAGCAACCGCGTGCGAATCGTCGAGGCATTTGTGACACCAGCTGGCCACCAGCGGCCCATACAAATCAACCAACTCGCGCCACGCCACCGGATCACGATGTCTCGCGCGATCGAGCAAACTAATGCGGGTGTTGGCAGACGATTCCATAACGATACACACTGCTGTGTTGTTGATACCTCAGCTTAGCCACAACCATGCTTCGGAACCATTCTGGATTGCGGAGGTTATCTGTTAAGCAGACATCGAAACGATCTGATCGACCTTTGCTGAAAAATGCTGTCACGCTGCTTTCGTTTTAGGAACCAGAACCCCGATTGCTGCGAAATCATCGCAGTCTTCGCTGGTTTCAGAGTGGTCTTCCTCAGAAACTGTAAGCATAGGTGTCCAATGACTCAGACGATTTCACAGCCTGCTGCTGCTTGTCCATCGGCCAAGGATTTGGATCGATACACCAATGGCTGGATGGACGAAACCGAGTTCGAACATACGGAGCAGCACGTATCAGTTTGTCAGGAGTGTGATTCTGCACTCAATTCTCTTGAACCAAACAGCGATACGCTGACTCAAGCCATCCGCTCAGCGACCAACAGTGCAACCAGCGAAAACGCTGATCCAAATGTCGCCGACGCCCTTGAAACAATCCGCGGATTCATGGACGAAACCGCCCCGTCCGTTGGAGCGGCACCGGTTCCACAGACCATCGGTTCTTACAAGCTGATTGAACCGCTTGGCTACGGCGGGATGGGAACCGTGTATTTGGCAACGCACACAGAACTACACAAACAAGTTGCGATTAAACTGCTGCCATCGACTGGACCACGACACGCAGAGACGCAGGCACGATTTTCTCGCGAAGCCCAGGCTGTGGGAACTCTGGACGATCCGCGAATCGTTGCTGCCACGGATGCGGGCGAAACGAAGGGGACTCGCTATCTGGTGATGGAACACATCTCCGGATTCGACTTAAGCCGACTGGCTCGGAACGTTGGCAAGCTGTCGATTGCAGATGCCTGTTCGATTGTTCGCGAGATTGCGTTGGGGCTTTCAACAGCACACGCGGCGGGAATTGTACACCGCGATATCAAGCCATCGAATGTCATGCTGGATGAATCCGGCCGAGTGAAGATTCTGGACTTTGGTTTGGCTCAGTTCAGTCTCGCTGGCGAGCCGGATTTGGAATTAACAACAGTCGGGCAGTTGTTGGGAACGCTGGACTACATGGCTCCAGAACAGGCCGATCGCGGTGGCGTTGTCGACTATCGAGCCGACCTGTATTCGCTGGGAGCAACCCTCTTCCGCCTACTCGCCGGCCGCGCACCATTGGCGGCGGCTCCGAATCAGTCGCCTCTCGAAAAGCTTCGACTGCTGGCGACGGAATCGGTTCCAAAACTTAGCAGTCTCCGTGATGACATTCCTGATCAACTGGTTCAACTTGTTGACGAACTGTTACAGCGTCATCCAGAAAACCGTCCCGCTAGTGCGGCTCACGTCGCCGAACGGTTAGAGCAATTCGTTGAGGATGCGGACCTCGTGGATCTGATCGTAGAAGCGAAGAAGCTTGAAGTGCGACAACCTCCAACTCATCCCGACATGCTTTCGGTTCTTCAGTCGCCAACAGGCAACAGCAAGCCACCTCGCTCAACCAAAACGGGTCGATTGTTGCGATGGGCGGTGCTGGGCCTGATGGCTGCAGCAGGTGTTTTCATCACGTTGGAAACACAAAAAGGTCGTGTGGTCATTGAATCTGACGTCGCCAATATTCAGGTGCGGATCGTTAAGGATGGCCGCGAAGTAGAGAACGTCAAAATCAAGCAGGGCAATGAATCCACCAAACTTTGGGCCGGCAAATACGAGGTGGTGATTGACGGATCCACGGAAGATCTTGTCGTTGAGAACGACAGCTTCGTTTTGAAACGTGGCGAAATTATTGTCGCCCGTGTCACTCACCGAGCCGGTTCGAACGCAAGCTTGGGTCGAGACTTCCCAGCGGTTCCTTCGGTCGATCCAAACGAACCAACTTACAAAGACAAAACGCTCACTCAGTGGTTAACGATTCTGCGTCGAGAACGCGACAAGTACACAATCCTTAACTGTATTGATGCTTTAGATCGCTTGGAAATCACGAGCAGAAGATCGGAAGTCAAAGACGCTTTGCTGACCGCGTTGAAGACTTTTGAAGACAATGAATTAGTCAGGGAAGGGGAGAACCACGGAAGGTATCTCGATTCGGAGGCGTTTGACGTGATTGAGAGAGCGTACCCGGGAACTGAGTATCGCGATGTCTTGCTTGCAGAGCTGAAGTCTGCAGAGCCAACTTGGTTCGAGCGAGTTCTGAGTCGGTGTTCCCTGATCGGTGAGGACTACGATCCTGCCCCGCTGCAGAATTGGCTCCTTGATCAGCTTAAGAAAGGCCCTTCGACGAAGGCGGAACGGTCGAGGATGGAGACTACTTTTTTCTGGTTGGCGTCGACCACGCAACAGATGAGCAAGCCGCATCGAGAATTACTGAGTTCAGCGCTGATTAAGAGCCCGAGCGTACCCAATGAAACATGGCTGCAGTTCGGCCCGACCAGGCAAGGGCGAGACAACTTAATCCAGCCACTCCAACAAGAGATGGTTCGGCGAGCCATGTTGGTGTTTGCCGAAGCTGATACTGAATCAACTGATCTGATTCATGCCACGATGATCCTCGCCTCCACGCCAGAATTTACTGGAACGAAACGAGTGTCTGTGGCTCAGGTGATTAGCAAAAGATTGCAGCAAGCTGCGGGTTCAAATAACAGGTTCGCTCTAGTGCCTGTGAATAGTAGATATCAATGGCTGACTCCGCCTGAAATCGGAGGACTGCGAATTTCGACATCTCACCCAGCGAAAGCAAATCTACTAGTCGAACTGCTGGACCTGGCAGCAGCAGCTGGCCTTCAGGGGAAACTCGACACAAGCCTGGAGACGGTTATGAAGTCGATCGGAGACTTCGAACCGTTTGACCTTAACGCAGTGTACTTGTCAGTTAGCTGGCCAAAGCTGGCAGTGCAAATTCGATCACGACGCCGGCGGGCGGGTGCAGTTGACGCGGGAATGGCCGCCGGGCTGGGTGGTGGGCTGGGCGGTGGGGCAGACAATCAGGGTCCGGATAGTATCCGCCCGGAAGACATTCTGCCGCGTCTGCTGATGACCCATCCAATGCTAGAAGACTACAGGGAACGGTACGCGGAAGCGAAAGACGGCCAGCCGGATTCAAAGGAGAAACCAGCTGGCCCTGAAGGAGCCGGTCTTGGCGGCCCCGGGGGATTGGGTTCTGACGTCCCGCCGCCGGGCTACGGAAGTGGTCGCCAGCGTAAACCCTAAATAGCGTTACAACTCCCCGAGCTCTTTCGCGTAGCCGCTGGAGAGAATTGGGAATCGGCACCAGGTTTTCGGATCGAGGTTCTTATCGTCGACATGGAAAGCGGGAGCATATCGTTCCCGCTTCCATTGGTTACGGCACCAGAGTGTGAAGAACTTTGTGATCCAGGTCTTGAGCTGGGTTTCGTCGTGATTCGGAAATTGTGTTTTCATCTGCGTCAACACTTCGTCTGGCATCGCCTTGTCGCGAATCGCTGCACACTCAATGGCGTCCAGAAGTGGGTACGGCATGAGATCACCTTCGTCTGTCTGATCACTATCGGTCGGACGAAGCTCGGCTGTTGGCTGCTGGCTGTTCACGAAACTGAGAGACGGAATCGGAGCACCGCCGGTTGGCCCATCGGTTTCCATCCAGCGAAGCCACTGACGGAGAAACGCCTTGTCGATGCCGCCGACCGGGCTTAGACCGCCACATGTATCGCCGTCCATCGTTGCGTAACCGACCGCCGCTTCCGACCGATTGCTCGTCGCCAACAACAACGCGTTCCGCAGATTGGCCAGCATCCAGACGCCAGGTCCACGTGTTCGAGCCTGAATATTTTGCAGAGTCAGATCGTCTTTGTCCCATGTCAGGTCGCGACCGATTGCCTTTTCAATCATGCCGACATAGCTGTTTACTAGCGGATCAACATCCAGTTCCATGAAGACGCCGCCTACACCTTCCGTCACTTCCTGAGCCGCTCGGCGTGTTGTTTCTGAACTGTTGGTTGTCGCCTGATAAACGCCCAGGAATAGAGCTGACATAATGCTGTCTACCGAGTCGCACCCAGCCAGTGGCTCGATGTAGCTCAATCGCTCACAGAGTGTTTTCGCACCAATTTCGTTGACCGTCAGTTCAACCATTGACCGAATGAGACACGCCACTGCCGACGAATCGGCTCCACCACTCATCGAAACCACAAATCCACGCGACCGGCTCTTTCGCAAGTAGTCGAACAGAGCCAGCGAGATAGCTCGCGTGAATTCCTCTTCCTGACTGCTGACATCTGGTTCGAAGGTCGGCTCGGCGACGTACTGATCTGTTTCGGGAATGTCGAAGAAGACGTGCAGCGTGAGGTCATCTTCGGCGACCTCAGAACGCATTGAGAACGTCTTGGCCTGAGCCATCCGGTTCAAATCAACATCAATGGTGGCTGCCGTCACCACAGCGTCTGCGCATGTGAACCGCGGCCCACTAGCAACCAACGTCGAACCAGTAGCAATCAACGCGCCGCCGTCGTAGACCGCTCGGCCGGATTCATTGCCCAACAGGTTCGCATAAACGTAGCTAACTCCAAACGATCGAGACCCTTCCAACACAAATCGCTTCCGCACCTCATGTTTCCCAAACGCAAAGTGACTCGCGCTGGGATTCATGATGATGTCCACGCCACGAGCCGCCATGCCGCTGCCGGGACGACTGGCGACCCAAGCGTCTTCGCAAATCTCGAAGCCAATGCGAACACCACCAATGTCGAATGTGCAGTCGCCAATCACGTAGGTGTCGTCGCCGACTGTAAATTCAGAAACGACATCCGCAGGCCATTCGCGGAACCACCTTGGTTCGTAGTGCAGTCCGTCGCCAGCCAGGTGCCGCTTAGCGACGAAGCCGCAAATGATTCCATCCACAACGACGCAGGCCGTGTTGTAAACCCCGTTGCCATGAAAGACGGGTAGGCTGAACGCTACGACCATGTCTTTCGTTTCTGCCGCCAGTTCCTGCAGCATGCTCCACGACGTTTCCCAAACACCGGGAGACAAAAACATGTCTTCGCAGCCGTAGCCTGTGATGCACAATTCCGGCAGGCAAAGAACACTCACACCTTGTTCGCGAGCGGATGCGATGGCTTTGCGAATGTTGGCCGCATTGCCTTCCCAGTCCATAGGTGTCTGATTCAAGATCGCCGCGCCGACGCGAATGAGTTTCATGGTTCTACAACTTCTATTGTTCTGACCGCGAGTAAAAAGGGGACTGGCTCCGATTTCCCCTCACCGTATTTCGTGAGGGCAAACTCCCGACTCGGTGCCTGTCCCCTTTTTGCGGGACGATGGTTCACTCTGATCCCGACCGTGCAGCTTTTATGAGCTTCGACTTCACATCATAGAGCTCTGCTTCAAGACCCACCGGGTACTGATGCGGATTGACGAACCGCTTAATCCCGGTGTGGCACAAAGCCAGTTGCGATCGAGTTCGTTCGCGAGCCGAATGGATTGGCGGCGGATCGTACACACACTGGCCGCCACGAAAAATGGGGACCAGCAAATCCTCGTGGTCGACATCCGTTGGCAACGATCGCTGACGAGTGGGATCGATCGGATCGACCATCCGCTGAGCGTCGGTGATGCCGATATGTTCGTCGTAAATGACATCCGCAGTGAATTCATCGTTGTTGCTGAATCGTCGAATCTGCAGTGTACCTGGGTTCGAAATCTTGATCGCCTGTTCCGACAGCTTGATCCGCGGTTCCCATTCGCCTCCTGCTTCTCGAACCGCTGACAGCTTGTAGACGCCACCAAGGGCGGGCTGATCGAACGCCGTCGCCAACTTCGTTCCCACACCCCAAACGCTGATTTTCGCTCCCTGGTGCTTGAGGTTTTCAATGAGATGTTCATCCAAGTCGTTACTGGCGACGATCGAAGCATTCGGAAACCCACCGTCGTCGAGCAGCTTCCGAGCCTCAATACTTAGCCATGCAAGGTCACCAGAATCCAACCGAATCCCAACCATCTCGAATCCACGCTCGCGTAGTTTCTTCCCCACTGCAATCGCTTTACGAACGCCTTCCAGCGTGTCGTAAGTGTCAACAAGGAATACGCAGTTGTTGGGCATCGCTTCCGCGTAAGCTTCAAACGCCGCCAGTTCGGTATCGAACGACATCACCCAACTATGCGCGTGCGTTCCTTTCACCGGAATGTCGTACAGCTTTCCAGCCAGCACATTCGATGTCGCCGCACAACCGCCAATGTAGGCTGCTCGACTTGCCGCCAAACCACCATCAATCCCCTGCGCGCGGCGGAGTCCGAATTCGAGAACCGGGTCGTCGCCGGCCGCCTGGCAAATGCGAGCAGACCGAGTTGCAATCAAAGTTTGGAAGTTGATGACGTTTAGAAGAAAAGTCTCCAGAACCTGGCACTGGATAATCGGACCACGCACGCGAACCAGCGGTTCGTGCGGAAACACAACAGTGCCTTCAGGAACAGCGTCGACGTCACAACAGAATTCCATGGACCGAAGTTCGTCGAGGAACTCGTTCTCAAACAGTGGCTGGCCGTCATTGCCCGTCAATCCACTGAGGTAAGAGACATCGTCGTCGCTGAAACGAAAGTCGCTTAGCACCTCCACCACAGGTTGAAGTCCAGCTGCGATCGCGTACCCGCCTCGAAACGGGTTCCGCCTGTAAAACAAATTGAACACCGCATCCTTCGACGCTGTGCCCGACTTCCAATACCCGTAGCTCATGGTTAGCTGATAGAGGTCTGTCAGCAGAGCAAACGAGTGTGCGTAAAGCTGCTTCGTTGGATTCATGGTGCCCTCACTTGTTAGTGTCCACAATACACTAACATAGATTGTCGTCTTCAGGTTCACGAAAAGTACAAGGTTTTCTGCAATCCAGCGAGAACCAATCGAAACGCTCGCGATTCAAACGGAAAACTGGTCAAATCTTCGAACCATTCAACAAGGCTCGACATCATGCAAACCACGCCCGTTACCGCTGAACAGTTCTCAAAGTCAGTGCTCGCCGTTCCACCGCTGGCCAGGGATGCGACGGGTAAGATTGACGCTGCAGAGAATGCAAAGATCGTCCGCCACATCGAAGGTGGCGGCGTTTCGATGTTTCTGTACGGTGGAAACGCGAACCTGTACCACATTCGCCCCAGCGAATATGCCGATTTGCTGGGAGTGCTTTCTGACATTGCTGCTGACGATACGCTGATGATTCCGGCCGTCGGTCCGGCGTACGGAATGATGATGGACCAGGCCGACATCCTGAAAACAACTGACTTTCCAACAGCCATGGTTCTTCCATCCAACGCGGTGATGACGGAAGCCGGTGTCATTAACGGGTTCCGAGATTTCGTCGAAGCGTTCGGGAAGCCCGCCGTCCTGTACATCAAAGAAGAAGGCTACATCAGCCCTGAAGGTGCAGCGGATCTTGTTGACGAGGGCTTAGTTTCGTTCATCAAGTACGCCATCGTCCGTGAAGACACGAAGGACGATCCATTCCTAAAACGACTACTTGATCGTGTCGACAAGAAGAAGGTTTGCAGTGGCATTGGCGAACAGCCAGCCATCATCCACATGCAAGACTTTGGGCTGATTGGCTATACGTCTGGTTGTGTTTGTGTGAACCCAGCTGCATCGCAACGCATGCTCACTGCAATCGGCAACAAAGATTTTGAGGCCGCCGAAATCATCCGGAACGCGTTCGAGCCACTGGAAGATCTTCGCAACGACATCCACCCGATTCGCGTTCTTCACGAAGCTGTTCGACTTGCCGGGATCGCCGAGACTGGCCGACAAATGCCACTGCTTTCCGGCATCGCCAACTCCGCCGAAGACGACGTGAAGAAAGCAGCCACCGACCTGATGGCAATGGGATAGTTCCGCCTCCGATCGAGCGGCACCGTTTGGTCCATGTCCCGTTCGCGAACCCAAACCCTGTACCGGCTGTCGTAAACAGGATGGCAAAGCACCTTACAATCACAGGTCACTCGACCGCTCTATTTTCAACGTGGTATTACGTTCGCGAGTATGCAGCGTTGTTCGACTGCGGTGATGGAGTGACTGCAGCGTTGATGCAGTCTGCCAGACGCATCAAGCACGTTTTCATCTCGCATGCCGACCGAGACCACTTGGCTGGCTTGATGCGGTTTCTTCAGCTCAACGGTCGTGAAGAACTCTCCATTTACTACCCGAGAGATTGTGGTTCGTTTCCTGCATTGGCTGAATTCAGTGCGAAGTTCGATCCGGGATCGAAGGGAACCAAATGGGTGCCACTCGATCGCAATCAGGAAGTTCAGATCCGGCAGGACCTTATCGTCCGAGCCGTTGAGAATCGCCACGTCGAAACAGCCGGCCGACAAGTAAAGAGCCTCAGCTACTTCATAGATGAGGTCAGTCGAAAACTGAAACCAGAATACGCCGTTCTGCCCGGCACAGAGATCGCTGGACTGAGGAAAGAACGCGGGAACACGGCAATCACCAACGAGATTCGAACGCCGCAGTTTGCGTTCTCAGCC